>SHZD01000223.1 GCA_009692465.1 Myxococcales bacterium | reverse complement strand
ATCTATTACGATCCGGCAGGCTCCTAGCCAGTCAACTATTCTCAACTGTCCGAGAACTGCCCGGAGTGAATCCGTGCAGTTTCGGACAGTTGCCGCCGTCTAGCCAGACGGCGCTAGGAGCGAGTCGGAATACTCCGACACGCTCCTAGGCGCCAAAGGAATCCAGATTCGGCCGGCGGAGGGCATGTTCAAGGAGTTCAAAGAACTCGACTTGCACGGCGTGGCCATTCGCAAAGGCGGTGCCTTCGAGTTTGACTACGATCTGTCGGCGGAGGGCGCGGTCGCCGGGCTGGCGGCACTGGGGCAGTTGCTGGGGCTGGCCATGAGGCAGCAGGTCTCGGGCCACATCCCCGATGTCAAGTTTGAGGGCATTCGCAAAGAGATCGACGCCAAGCTGCAAAGCGAGGTGCCGCCGCGGTTTAAGGCGTTTGGGCAGCAGTACGATGGTTTGGTGCCGGGGGTTTTCGCTTAAGGCTTTGTTGGGGGCGTAGGGCCCGTGCAAAATCAAGTCGATTTTGCACCCTGACCCATTGCTTGCTTGGTGGGTCGCTAACTCGCGGCTTTGCAAGCCGACTCGACGCTCCGGTCCTATCGGGGATAGGTCGAGTAATTAGAACTCGGACTCTAGGCTCTGGGTTGCCCATTAACCAAAACCACCTACCCTAGCCGCTGCCGCCTGTTGTGCGGCGTGTTGCCTCATGTCCATCCTCGCCAACTTGTCACAATGGCCCGAATCGCCCGCCCAGCCCGAACAGCTAGCCCAGCCCGAACAGCTAGCCCAGCCCGAACAGCTAGCCCAGCCCGAACAGCTAGCCCTGCCCGAATTGCTCGCTCCAGCAGGCGACGCCGAGTGCCTGACCGCAGCTCTGGCCGCTGGCGCTGATGCGGTGTACTTTGGCTTGACAGAAGGCCTCAACGCCCGCGCCCGCACCGGTAACTTTGCGTTGGCCGATTTGCCGACCATCTGCGACCGCATTCACCGCGCCGGGGCTAAGGCTTACCTGACCCTCAATACCCTAGTCTTTGAGCAAGAACTGCCCACGGTAGCCGCCATGATTGCCGCCGCGGCCCAAGCTGGCATCGACGCCTTGATTGTTCAGGATCCAGCTGTGGCGCTGTTGGCCCGCCAGATTGCGCCGACCCTGCACGTCCATGCTTCGACTCAAATGACGGTGTCGAGCCCAGAGGCGGCAGCTTTTGCCAAAGGCTTGGGAGTGGTGCGCATTGTGGTGCCGCGCGAACTGTCGGTGCAAGAGATTCGCGCTTACGCCCAAGGCACGGATCTGCAACTCGAAGTGTTTGTTCACGGCGCTTTGTGCATGGCGTGGTCGGGGCAGTGTCTGACTAGCGCGGCGTGGGGCGGGCGTTCGGCTAATCGTGGGCAGTGTGCCCAATCGTGCCGGATGCCCTACGACTTGGTCGTCGACGGTCAAGTGCGCGACGTCGGCGATCTGCGCTACCTGTTGAGTCCGCTGGATTTGGCCGGCTTGGCCAGCGTGCCCGAACTGGCGACTGCAGGCGTACACGGTCTCAAGATTGAAGGCCGCCAAAAGGGCCCGCACTACGTGGCGACCGCAACGGCGGGGTATCGGCAGCAACTGGATCGCTTGGCCGCGGGGCGCGCGCTCGGTTCAGGCGAAGTGTCGGCGGCGCTGACGCGGATGGCGCTGGCGTATTCGCGTGGGTTTTCGCCCGGTTTTTTGGCCGGTGGCGACCATCAGCAGCTGGTCGAAGGGCGTTTCCCCAAACACCGCGGCGTGTTGCTTGGAACCGTCGCCGAAATCGCCGGGTCGCGCCTGCGGGTGGTGGTGAGCGAACGGAGCACTCAAGACGGCTGCGCGACGGCGCCGGTGACACCGGCGTTGGGCATGGGCATTGGCATCGACAGCGGTCAGCCCGAAGGCGATGAGGTCGGCGGCGCGCTGTACGCGGTGCAGACCACCAGCGACGGTTGGTGGCTGACGCTGGGCCGCGACGTGCAGACCCACAGCGTCCACCGTGGCGACCGCGTGTGGGCGACTAGCGATCCGCAATTGGCGCGCGAAACCGCAAAGATGCTGCAAAGCCCGCAGCCCGATGGGCGAATTGCCGTTGCGTTGACCGTGCATACCGCGATCGGGCAGCCGCTAATTACCCAGTGGCGGGCGCTCGGTGCTGCAGGTCGCGGTGCCCAAGTCGAGTTGAGTTCGCAGGTCGCGCTCGAGCCTGCCGACGGCGCCGGACTGACCGAGGAATTGGTGCGCGACAAGCTGGGGGCACTGGGCGGTACCCCGTTTCACTTGCAACAATTGGTGGTTTCGGGTCCAGCAGCGCGCTTGCCGGTGTCTGTGCTCAAGGCGTTGCGGCGCAATGCGGTGCAGGCGTTAGAAGCGCAGGTGTTGGCCGCGGCGCGCCACCCGATTGGGCCCACCGTCGCGCTACAGACCCATGAAGCACCGGCGGCCGCGCTGACGCCACAATCGCCAATTTTGATTGCCCTTGTCCGCACCGACGAACAATTGGACGCCGTGATTGCCAGCGGCGTGCATGAAGTCGTGCTTGACTGGATGGATCTGGTCGGCCTGACTCGGGCGGTCGACAAGGCGCGAGCGGCCAACCTGCGGGTGTGTATCGCCACAGTGCGGGTGCAAAAGCCCAATGAAGACGGATTTGACCGCCGGTTCGCGCGCTTGCGCCCCGACGCCGTGCTGGTGCGCCATTGGGGTGGTCTGGTCCATTTTGCGGGTTTGCCGCAGGCCGACAAGCCGGAAATTCGCGGGGATTTTTCGCTCAACGTCACCAATTCGCTGACGGCGAAGCACTTGTTTGGCTGGGGCGCGGCGACGCTCACCGCCGCCCACGACTTGGACGAACACCAATTGCATCACCTGGTGGCCCGTCTGCCGGCGGAACGAATTGAAGTCGTGGTTCACCAGCATATCGCCACCTTTCACACCGAGCACTGCGTGTACGCGCACATGCTCAGCGATGGCAAGGACTTTCACACCTGCGGCCGGCCGTGCGAGCAGCATCAGCTGGGTCTGCGCGACCATCTGCGCCAAGTGCATCCGGTGGTGGTCGATGTCGGCTGCCGCAACACGGTGTTTAACGCCCAAGCGCAGACGGCGGCCCGGCTGGTGCCCAACCTGCTGACAGCGGGTGTGCGGCGGTTTCGCGTTGAATTCGTGCATGAGTCGGGCCAACAGGTGCTTGCAGTGCTCGCTACCTATCGGCAGCTTTTGGCCGGCGAAATCGAGCCAGCGCAGGCGGTGCGCCAAGTCGGTGTGCACGAGCAGTTTGGGGTGACTCAGGGCACTTTTCGGGTGCTGGGGGCGACGGCGTCGTGAAAGGACTGGCGGCGATTCGGGCAGAGCTTGACGACGTAGATCGTGAATTGGTGGCGCTTTTGGCGCGGCGTGCGCAGTTGGTGGCGGCGGCGTGGCGGCTCAAAGATGCTCAGGGCCTGCAGCACGGCGATCCGGCGCGCGAGGCGGCGATTTTTGCGGCGGCGCTGGATCAGGCCCAGGCGGCAGGGTTGGATAGGGTGGCTATGCAGGCTGTGTTGGAGAAGGTGGTTGGGGTGGATTTGCTTGGTAAGGAACTGTCCCAGAATGAGTCCTTCTGAGACTGGTTCCGTTTGCGTGCTTTGTGGGTCGCTAAGCTCGCGGCCTCAAAGGCCGACTCGCCGCTCCAGTGTTGCCCAGATCGATCGAGTTAGTTGAGGACAGTTCCTAAGGACACATCCTAAGCGCAAGCAATAGGACCTGTCGCGCCTCAATTAGCCTCTACTGACAAACCTTGCCCTTGCACACCTTGCCAGTCCCACAAGTCACGCCATCGACCACCGGCACTACCAAGCAGCCCTTAACCTTGTCACAGGTCTCGGTGGTACATGGGTTGAAGTCATCGCAGACCTTGACTGCCCCGCTCCAGCACGAATTTTGGCTGCACATGTCCGGCTCAGTGCAGGCATTGCCATCGGTGCACACCAGCTTGTCCATTGCCACGTGCGCGCCGCCGCCGCCCTGATTGCAACTGTCGGCAGTGCAGAAGTTGCCGTTGTCGTCGCAAGCGGCGAGGTATTGTCCGCCGCAGCTGTTGGTGTTGCACAACTCGTAGCCCCAAGGTGAGACTCGGCGCACGACGTACTGCTCTTTGCCGGTGCCAGTTGAGAACGCGCCAGCCATCAGCAAGTCGCCGCTCGGCATCAGCACGCTGAGGTCGAATAATTCGTGGTAGTCGCCGCTACCGCCACCGCCGGTGTGCCAGACCTTGACGCCCTGAGCGTTGTAGCGGCCAAAGTAGGCAAAAGTCTTGGTCTGGCCGGGCGAGATGAATGAGCCGGCCACCACCGCCCCACCGTCAGGCATGGAGGCCACCGAGTGAAAGCGGTCGTCGCCGGTGTCGCCCAAAGTCGCTTCCCACACTACTTTGAAGTCGCTGTCCAGTCGCACCAACCAGCCGTCCATCTTGCCGGCGCCTTTGGAGGTGGTGTAGCCAGCGGCGAACCAACCGGGCAGCGGGCCTTGAGCCTTGGCGACGGCGTTGAAGACCTCGTCGCCGCTGCCACCGTCGTAGCGCACCTTTTTTACGCTTGGTATTGGCTACGAATGTGCAGCCGACCTTGGGGTCGCAGGCGTCATCGGTGCACACTTTGCTGTCGCTGCACACCGTTGGGTTGCCCAGTACGCACTTGGCGTTGGCGCAGGCGTCCTTGTCGGTACACGGGTTGAAGTCGTCGCACACGGGACTTGGACGACAGTCTCGGCGACTTGGGCGTCTGCGCAAGCGTCGGCGCTCGCTACTGAACTGCCGCCTTCGCTGCACCCCACAGCGGTCAAGGCCATGGCTAGGCCCGCGAGCCAAACTGCCGTCCAGTGACCTATCCTGCGCATGGTGCCTCGACCTATCCTGCGCATGGTGCCTCCATTGCTAAGCGCTGAATTGGATTTGGGCCCAAAAAACTGCGCGATTCACCCTAAAAAGTCCCGGTCCAGACCGGGTTGGCGAGCACTGCCGGCGAGTCGCGACCACCCTGAACACCAAGCCCGGCCTACGGATAAATACCCTCGCTCAGCACATCCACCAGCCCTTGATTGCCCGGCGCAAAGGCCCCCTTGGCCTCGCTTTTACCCTTCAAGAACCAATCACAAGCCGCCACGGTCCACTGGATGATGGCCTTGTGGGCGCTGGGCAAGTCCGGCTTGCGGTCTTTGCAATAGGCCGCGAATTGTCCGGCGGCCACTGGCAGCAGGCAAATATCCGAATAGGTAAAGTGATTGCCGCCCAGCAGCGTAATCAGCGCTTTGGGCGCTGCCCACGCGTTGTACGTCGGCACGGCATGCGTCTTGTACACGCAAAGATCGTCGCCGGTCGCCGCTTCAATGACCGCTGGAACTTTGAGATTTTTCATCTTGTCCAGCACCAGGCCAAACGTCCACAGCGAACTGCAATGCGCCAAGGGAATCACCAGCGACACCCGCGGATCGGAAAACGCAAACGGCATCGGCCCCGCCGCGGCGATCGCGTCGCACACCACCTTGGGCGCCGTCGGCGTTGCGCAATTGGGCAACACGGCCGGCGGCACGGTAACCACGGCTCCCGCCATCACCAGCGCGGTATAGCCGCCGAAACTATGGCCGCTCACCGCGATTTTCTTGGGATCCACCAATCCGGCCAGCCACGGCGGATCTTGGGCATCGGCTTTGAGCAGCCGGTCAATCGAGGCCTTCAGATCGACCGGCCGCCACAACGCCACCGCCAACAGAATCTTGTCGTCGTAATCGAAAAACGTGTTGTGGATGTGATCCGGGGCGATAACCACATAGCCGCGCTTGGCCAGCGCTTCGGTCAAGAACACCGACTGCTGGCGAATACCCTGATTGCCGTGGCTAAACGCAACCAGCGGAAACGGACCCTTGGCCGCCGCCGCGTCGAGCACCGCGCCATTGGGCGAGGCCATTAGGCCCAGATAACTGTACGCCGCGCCAATCGTCGTCGGCGGGATGGGATACCACACTGTCGCCGGCAGCTTGCGGCCCGCTGCACCGTCGACAAAGATTTCCAGCACGCCGACGCCGTAATCGAGGGCCGGCGCGGGATTGGTGTCGGCGGCAGCATCGGCCACGGTGTCCACCGCGGCGTCGACGCTACTGATGTCGCCGGCTGCTGTTTCAGGCGTGGCATCGGCGGCGGCGGTAGTTGCAGCCGGTGTCGTTTCGGCTGCACAGGCGGCGGCTAAGCACGCGACAAGGGCGAAGACAGTGACGGTACGGACCATGACCCACTCGAAAGCGCCATCAAGCAGCGCCAAGGCCAGCGATGATGTGCGGTTTGAGGGGCAAAAGCCATTGCGTTGGGGAGCCACGGCTGAGGATCGCTATTCGGGGTCACCGGCTTGTCCCTGATTTTGCACCCTGCCTTTGAAAAGGCGGGCTGTCATGGCCCCGTCCGCCCCAAATTCACCACCGAAATTCCCCGCGGCCCCCGATTTGGGATGCCAGTACCCTGTCGCTCGCTGTCGCTCGCTGTCGCTCGACAAGGAGCAAGGAGCAAGGAGCAAGGAGCTTTTCTGTCAGGGGCGTACTCTCGTACGTCCCTGACAGAAAAGTGACGCAGTGACGCCGAGATGCGCCCAAAGCGGGGGATCGCGGCCGCCTGCGCGTACGGCAGCGCCACCAAGCCCATCTAGGCGCCGCCCGCGAAGGCGGTCGGCGAAATGATAGCCCGCCAATTTATTGGCCGGGCCGAAGGTTGCGATGCGACCCCGAATTTGGAACCGCGCCCAGGAGCCACGATCCCCCGCTTTGCGCATCTGCGGTTCCTGTGTCGCTTTTCTGCTTGCGCCGCACACGAGTACGCCTAACTAGAAACTAACTAGAAACGTGGGGGCGCGCCGCCCCCAAACCCCGCGGTGGTCCGCAGCTGCGGCCGACATTGCACATGCCGCTCAAGGAGTTTCATGCACCGTAGGTGCCGATTTGGCGGCATGTGGAACTCTCGAAGCCATCCCGGTGTTGTGTGCCAGAACCGTACATTTCACCCGCCCCAAAGTGCGGACAATTTGACTTGCTTGCGACTTTTGGCTTGCCCGCGACCGTTGCCAGAGCGCATGCTTGCCCTGCGTCGATGCCTGCCGATCGGGCGGGCAGTGACGCACGGTCTTGCGATTAGGGCCCGTGCAAAATCAAGCCGATTTTGCACCCTGACCCACTGCTTGCTTGGTGGGTCGCTAACTCGCGGCTTTGCAAGCCGACTCGACGCTCCGGTCCTATCGGGGATCGATCGAGTAATTCTTGCACGGGCCCTTACTCTTGCGATTGTCGCTTGGTAATCGCGAGCCTGCGTGCGCAGCGGGTTGTGGTTGTGCGGGGCAGTTCATGCAGGTCAAAAGCCATTCGATACGGTCGGCCGTGACCCGCGCCTCGCCATCCGCGACCTATGCACTTTTGGCCGACGTGGCGCGATCGGTCGGCCATTTTCCAGATTTGGAATCGCTGACCCCGGGTGTCGATAGCTACCTTTAGAAGATGAAAAAGGTCGGCGTCGGGCCGCTGAGCTTTCAAAGTTGGTACGCCGCCCGCTACGAAATGGAGCCCGCTTCGCGGTCGGTGCGTTGGCGCAGCGTAGCCGGTCGCGGCAACACCGATGTCGTCGGCAGTTGGCGGATTGAACCGCAAACCAACGGCACTTGCTTTACGTTGGAAGTGTCCTTCGCTCTGGAGTTGCCCCTGCCGGGCCTGCGGCGCGGCGCGGTGCAAAAGCGCATGGCTATCGAAAACGACCGCATCGTCGGCCAGTACTTGACGGCGCTGCAGGCGACGCTGGATCGCGGCGCAACTTGAGCGGCGCAACTTGAAATGAGTGAATGCAGCCGCGACGACGCAGCGCTGAGCCCCCCAAAAGTGCACACCAAGAATGAAGCGCCGCGACCCCAACGCCTCGGACGTTCAGGATAATTCCAATGACTGTCACCTACGACCGCTCGTTTGCCCCTACGTCGTCTCGGGCGGAATCCCGACTAGCGCGACGATGGTCCCCGACCTGCCGTGGCTGACCATGCTGACTGGCCAACTGCGCGCTGCGTTGGGCGAACGCGTGGTTCGGGTAGCGATGCGCATCCCCACCTCCCTGCGGTCGACCAAAATCGCGACCAGTTTGCAGCGTCTGCACACTGCGGTGGTGGGGGTTGCGCCGGGGCGGATTCCGGTGCAAGGCGACGCTGAGTTCGCTTACCATCGCTTTGCAGGCATGAATCCGGTTCTGATTCGCCGCGCGCGTGAACTGAGTGACGTGCCCGAGAAACTGCGGCTGACTGACGACCTGTTCAGCGCCATTTTGGGCCAACCTCAGCAGCTAATCGAGCGACTGGGCCGCGGTGACCTCTATGTGTTGTCCTACGACGCGCTGCGTGCAGGTTCGGCGGCTCCCTTGCAGCCGGGCAAGTACGTGGCGCCGGCGCGGGTCCTGTTTTGCCATGCCCCTGAGCTCGATTTGCCCTTTGCGGTAGTGCCCGTGGCCATCGAGTGCGCTAGGGGGCATTGCGAAGGCGACAGCACCGTGGTCACCCCGCTGGACGGCGAGCGCTGGCTAGCCGCCAAGCAACTAGTCTCGGTGGCGGACATCAATTACAGCGAGTTGTGTCTGCATCTGGCCCGCGCCCACTTCATGACGGTGCCGTTCGCCCTGGCGCCGCACCGGGTGTTGCCGGACAGCCACCCGCTGCACCAGTTTCTGCTGCCGCATCTACGCTTTAATTTGTTTGTCGAGCGCATGGCGTGGCTGCAAGGCGTCAAGAAGTTCAGTGGCATTTTGGTGCGCAGTCTCGCCGGATCGTCGGCGTGGTCGCAAGCAGTGGCACGGACGCTGTATCACGATCTGTCTTTTCGCGAGCAACATTTCGAGCGCGACATCGCCGCGCGCGGCATGGCCAAGGAACCCTTGGATTACCCGTATCGCGACGACGGCGGGCTGGTGTGGCAGGCGATTCGGTCGTTTGTCAGTGATTTTGTGGCGTTGACCTATCCGACCGAGCAGGCGCTGCTCAATGACACCTACTTGCACTGTTTCTTGACGGAATGTGCCTCGCCCGACGGCGCCAATGTGCGCGGGTTGCTGCAGGGCGAGCGGCTGACCACCCACCAAGAGTTGGTCGAGATTTTGACCCAAATCATCTTTGTCGCTGGCCCTTTTCATGCGCTGTGCCATTTCTCCTCGGCAGCGCAGTTGCAGCAT
>SHZD01000222.1 GCA_009692465.1 Myxococcales bacterium | reverse complement strand
CGGTGACGTACCGAGTCGGCAGCGCGGTGACGTACCGAGTCGGCAGCGCGGTGACGTACCGAGTCGGCAGCGCGGTGACGTACCGAGTCGGCAGCGCGGTGATGTGGCGAGTCAGCTGAATATACACAGGCTTAGCGAGCCACTAGGCAAATCGACGGGCATCAGCAAGATTCAACAGCCCTTGTTGGTGCCCCGACCTTCGCAGATGTGTAAAACGGCCCTTGCGGCGCCCCCCGCTTTCGCTACAGTTGCAGCATGGCGCTGTCTCACTCCATTTGTGCTGTGTTCTTTGGTTGGGCCGCCCTGACCCTGACTTGTTGCGCCAATACCCGTGGCGAGGTCGGGGTCGACGCCAGCGTCACTCAAGATTCGGCTGACGGCGCTGAAGCCAAATCAACGACACCCACCGATCCGGACGAACTCGATTTGCTGGCACCGGTCGGCGTGTGCGAGGCCGCCGGGGACTGGTTCAACGTCGGGTTTGTACTGGACGCCGACACCGTCACTATTGATGACGGTTACGCTGGGTCAGTGCGGCTGCTTGGCGTTGCGGCACCCGAAATTGCCCACGGCTCCAAACCCGCGGAATGCTACGGTGTCAAAGCTTGGCAAACCGTCAAGCAATGGTTGCCCGAAGGCGCGTTTGTCAAGGTGTGCGCCAAAGCAGACCCAAACGCCGACGATAAAGACACGTTTGGCCGACGCTTGCGCTACGTGTACTTCAAAGATGGCAAAGGCCGCAGTGTGCAACTCAACGCTCGTGTCATTCGCCGCGGCCAAGGTCGGCTATATCGGGCATTTTCCAGCGGCTTGGCCTTGGAAGGCGTGTTTGCCGAGAGCGAAAAAGCGGCCCAAGCGGAAGACCTGGGCGGCTGGAAGGAGTGTTCTTGGACGCCCCTGTAGCGCCAAAACGTCAATTGTCACCAGCGTTTAGGTCAAGTGTAAATGTGAGTGTGATAACGGCCACCGCACCTTGAGGCAAGGCCCCATTCAGTGCTAAGTTGCGCGTTTGTTGGCCGACGCCAAGGACGCTGCAATGACACGACTTGACACGCTACAGATCCAAACTGGGCCTCATCGCCTCGCCCACTGGCTCTGCCACTTAGCGACGGCGGTGCTTGCCGTCGCGACAGCGGTAGGCGCCAGTATCGGCGCATGTCCGGCGTTCGCTCAAGAAGCAATGGCTTCAGCGATCACCGAGACCAGCCAGCGGATCGACGTCGGCTTGGTGCTGGGTTTTGCGACTTTTGACGAAAACTCTGGCCTCGGCAATGCGTTTAATCCCAAAGATGTTCCCGGAACCGGGCCCCTCTTCGGTGTAGTCGCTGGCATTCGCTTGCTCGACGGCAAACTGGGGGCGGAGGCACAGTTGAGGGTGGCTCAATCGACGCTGCGCTCAGGCGATGCGTCGGCCAAGGTGTATTCATGGCGACTTCATGCCCTCTACGAGTTCGCCGTCGGCGGTCCTGTTCATTTTTATGGAACCTTGGGATTCGGTCAGGAAATCTTGGTCAACGGGCGCGCCCAATGTCCGCCGTCCGGACCTCAGCCTGTCGGCTGCATGCTGGTGAAAACTCCTGATGTCGACAAGGTATTTGCAGTCGGAATCGGCGGCACAATGCCGTTGGCTTCGCGCTGGAACCTGAGGGCTCAATTCGCCTATTTGGGCGCAGACGGTCGGCCCGGAACTGCGGGGCTTGCGCATGATTTTGAAGGCAATATCGGCGTGCAATACCGTTTTGGCGGCGAGCCCGATGATCAGGACAAGGACGGCATTGAAGACAGCAAGGACAAATGCCCTACCAAGGCGGAAGACAAGGACGATTTCGATGATGCCGATGGCTGTCCTGAAGACGACAACGACAATGATGGCGTGTTTGACACTGCCGATAAATGTCCGATAAACGCTGAAGATCGCGACGGTTTTGAGGACGGCGATGGTTGCCCAGAACTGGACAACGATAAGGATGGCGTCGTCGACACGGCTGACAAGTGCCCCGATCAGCCGGAAACCAAGAATGGATTTCAGGACGACGATGGATGTCCTGACGTCGCTGATGCCGACGGCGACGGCATTCTGGTGCCCGCGGACAAATGCCCGAACCAGCCTGAGGACAAAGACGGCTTTGAAGACGGCGATGGCTGTCCGGAAGCTGACAACGACCGCGATGGCCTCATCGATAGCGTCGACAAGTGCCCGAATCAGCCTGAAACAAAAAACAACTACCAAGACGAGGATGGTTGCCCAGACCAGCTGGCAGAGGCCGTGGCCAAGTTGTTTGATAAGCCGCTGACAACCTTGGAATTCAAGAGCGACAAGTTGGTCAAAAAGACCGACTTGGAACTCACGCCGCTTTTGGAATTCATGCTGGAGCAAGAGGCCGTCCAAATCCAGATCGCCGTTCAGGCCGACACCGCTGACGACGCCGGCAAGAAGCTCGCGCAAGCCCGCGCAGATGCAATCAAAACCTGGCTTACCGATCAGGGCATTGATCCAGCGCGAGTGGGGACGACCACGACGGAACCAAGTGGCGCCCCGGTCAAGACTGGCAAAGGCGCGGCGCGGCCGACCGTGGCACTGAGGCTTTTGTAGCCGGCGCATACACCGATTTTAGGTCAGGTGCTGCGGCTTCAGGTCTGGTACTCGGGTTTTAGGTCTGGTGCCGCGATCTTGGGTTGAGCGCCGCGAACTGTGCTTGTTGGCGCGCTAATTGCCCAGCTGGTGGTGCCTAGCCGCCGATCAGGGCCCTAGCCGTCGATCAGAGCCAGTGCATCTCTGCATTTTCGGCGCTGGTTGTCCCAAATTCACCACCGAAATTCCACGCGACCCCCGATTTGGGATGCCAGTGCCCTGTCGCTCGCTGTCGCTCGCTGTCGCTCGACAAGGAGCAAGGAGCTTGACGACTGAGGCGTACTTGCGTACGCCAATGAGACAGTCCTGCGAACTGTCTAGGAGGAAAGCGCCGCAGCGACACAGAGATGCGCCCAAAGCGCGGGATCGCAGTTGTGCCCCGTTCGCCGCTATTGCACCATACGCCGACCCAACTTGATGGGTTGGCAGGCAACACGGAGTCGGCGATGACGCGCAGCAGCATGACCCAACCACAACATGACGGTCGCCACAGGGTTGCTCGCAGCCAAAGGGCGACGTCCGTCACCATTGTGTGTGTGAGTTTGGCCTTGGCTTCATTGCTAACCGCGTGCGGCAAGAACGACAACGCCACAAAAAAGGAGGCGCCCAACTTCTTTCGGCCTGACCCACCGATGCCCAAGCTGGATATGTCGGATATCATTACGGTCGAAGCCGAGGGTGTTGCTGCTAAAACATTTGCAGATACGTGGGCAGGTCACGTCAAGGAGCTGGTCGCCAGTGCCGCCGCTGACATGCAGCGTTGTCGCAACGAGTACCTTATTCCGTTTCAGTTCAACAGTATGAAGCGGCGCGACGTCCAGTTTGTCAGCATGCAAGATATGGATGAAACCTGCGAGCTAGGCAGCAAGGACAAGAAGACCCGCGGAGTGCGGCGCTGGCTGGACGCCTTGACCAAAGAGCACCTCAGTCGCAATGCTACCGTGGATCGGTTTGTAATCCTTGCCATGGAACAGGTTGAAACCTATCATGTATTTTCCTATATGACCAAGAAGATCGGGGCGCCCGACATTGACGTCGTGGTCAAGATCGCTGAAAAGTCCCAAGCGCGCATTTTGGAGATTGCCCCGCTGTTGGATCGAGCGGCGGCCGACGTGGCCTTGCTGTCGGACGGATTGCAACCCGATGATGACGCTGGGGTGATTAGCGCGCCGGTTGCCGTCGAGGCCCTCAAAGAGCAGATTGTGGGCGGTTACGCCTCCATCGTTGTCGATTTGGCTAGCGGGTACGAGCGCATGGCGGATAAGTCGTGGCAAATCTACGACATGCCTAAGCTTGCGACGCTGCGGGCGATGATCGCCGTCTTGGACAAGCGCGCCCAGCAGGACCGAGTTCGGGTGGGCAAGATGAACTTGGACCCCAAAGTACTTCTGGAATTTAATACGTTTTTTGCGGCTTGCGACGCAGCTGGCAAGCAAGTGGCTTCGGGCTTCGATATGTACGAAAAGAAACCTAAGGAGGAGCGCCCGGAGCGCGATCCAAACCTCAAGGCCGTACGGGCTGCCCAAAAACCGCTACTCAAAGCACTAACGGCTTGGGGTTACGCTGGGGCGGCAAAGTAGTCGAGCGGGTTACCGCCGCGATTCGGCGACGCCATGACAATTGCGACGTTGGGCAGCGAACTGTCCTTTCCAAATCCTGAAAATGCCCACCATTCTGGGGTATTGGCTGTCGGTGGAGACTTGACGCCGAGCAGGCTTTTGGTCGCTTACAGTCTGGGTATCTTTCCATGGCCAGCCGAAGGGTATCCGCTGCTGTGGCATTGCCCAGCGCAACGATTCGCGGTCGTGCCGGCAAACCTGCGGGTCAATCGCACTTTGGCCAAAGTACTGCGCAAACAACCCTTTCGAGTCACTTTTGATAGCGATTTCTCAGCTGTGATTGCAGCGTGTGCCCAAACACCGCGCCCCGGCCAAGACGGCACGTGGATTACGCCGCAAGTTCTGGATGCCTACACACAATTGCACACCATGGGCTTCGCTCACAGCGTTGAGGTCTGGACCACGTCCGGCAAAACGCCAAGATTGGTCGGTGGTTTGTATGGTGTGGCGCTTGGTTCCGCTTTTTTTGGCGAGTCGATGTTTTCGCTGGTGGGCAACGCCAGCAAAGTTGCGTTTGTGGTCCTGTGCGCTCAGCTGCGGCGACGTGGTTTTGCCGTAATCGACGCCCAAGTGCATACGCCGCTGATGGAGTCACTAGGCGGCGAATTCATGCCACGCAAGGAGTTCTTGACTGCTGTCAAAGCAGCAGTGCGGGTGCCACGCCCGATTGGAAAGTGGGATTTAGATGCAGACTTGGCTAGTGGCGGGCTGTACACTGGCGCCGTCGAGTCATCCGAGTGACTCGTTGCAGCCCGTCGACTTGCGCTAAGCGTCCTTGTAGATCATGCAATAGAATGGCGACTTCGCAAGATCAGACATTGCCGCGCTGTCCGAAAATGCGCGAAGTGCTTGAACATTCTAGCCTAGGAGCCTGTCGGAAATCAAACGCTTTTTGAATGTCTATCCGATTATACACAATGAATCTATGATGATCCGACAGTCTCCTAGCCATTCAGATATTCTCAACTGTCCAAGAACTGCCCGGAGAACTGGCCGAATCAAATTCGTGCAGTTTCGGACAGTTGCCGCCGTCTAGCCAGACGGCGCTAGGAGCGAGCCTGCTGTAACAAACTCGAGAATAGTGGCCAGGAGGACCGATGAATTCCGCCCGTAGATTCAAGCACTTTGTCAACAAGCCGATTTTTTTGCTGGGATCAGCAGCCGTTGCCATGGCAATGGCGAGTTGCGATACCCAAAGCCCGCCGGCCAAGGATCGCGACACCTGCGTCGGTGCCAAGTCCGGGACGATTTGCACCTACATTGGTACTGGCACCAAGGGCTTTGACGAGGGATTGAATCATCGTCTGGACGCCAAACTGTCAACGCCGTGGGACATTGTCACCGACGCCGCTGGCACCGTGTTTGTCACCGACTGGAACAACCATCGAGTGCGCAAAGTCGTCGACGATAAAATGGTCTCGATCATTGGTGCCAGCGAACCCGGCGACGGCGACCCAGAAGGCTTGGAATTCAAAGACGGAGCTACGGGTGACACCGTCTCGCTCAACCACCCGACTGACATGCTGTTTGCCCAAGTGGACTCGCCGATCGCCAAGAAAGGCCAGTTGTTGCTGACAGCATGGCACAATCATCGCTTTCGCACGTGGGATCCGGTCACGGGCAAGGTTTTCGTCACCTGCGGCAAGGCGCCGGGCTACATTGGCGACGGCGAGCAGTTGGGCAAGCACACGAGCTTCAATCAGCCGTCCAAAGCTGTGCAGGACAAGGCCGGCAACACGTACATCCTGGACATGCGCAACTGGCTGATCCGCAAGGTCGGAGCCGATAAGAAAGTCGACAAGATCGCCGGCACATGGGGTAAGCCGGGTGGCATTGTCGACGACACCAAGAGCGAGCCGGCGTTAGGAGCCAAGTTCTTGTTTTTCAACCCGGCTGAATGGGGTAATCCCTATTTCGCCGCTGGCGGCATGGCCCTGAGCAGTGACGACAAAATCTTGTACGTCGCCGACAGTGCCAATCATCGAATCCGCGCGATCGACTTGGCAGCGGGCACCATCTCAACCCTCGCCGGTTCTGGCGACAGCGGCTGCGTGGACGACAAAGGCGCCGCGGCAGGTTGTGTCAACGATCAGCCCTTTGCACCTAGAGCAGGCGGATTTGCTGGTGACAACGGGCCGGCCAATGCAGCCAAGCTCAATTTGCCTGCCGATCTAGCGTGGGGGCCGGACGGTCGACTGTATTTTGCCGATTCAGGAAACGACCGCATTCGCGCGATCGACCTGAAATCGGGGCTGATTGCCACGGTTGTCGGCGGCGGCAACGGCGGACCCACCGGCGATGTCAGCAAACCTATTGGCGGTGACAAGAATGGCGATGGTGGGCCAGCTGCCCAAGCCAGCCTGAATCGACCGCGCGGCATTCACTTCGACGCCACTGGCAACCTGTGGATTGCTGATTCGTACAGCAATCGAGTGCGCAAGGTGATCAAGTAGTTGGTAGCAGTATGTTTTCGTACAAGTTTCTCAAGCTGATTCGACCCATTTTCAACCAAGCACCTGTAGGATTTATCCACCAATTCTTAGGTCGTAGCCGCGATGCCGCGACCTAGGAAACTACCAACGAGAGCGCGGACTAGCTTGACTCGCTGGCCAGTTGCTCCTGAAGGCGTTAGAATTATGCGTAAAATCCTCGTCGTGGCGTGCTCGCTGGTCGCAGCATGTGAAACGGTAGTGCCCGTGAGCCCACCGGCGGCCATTCCCCAGCCGCCATCGTGCGCCGGTAAGTCCGGCTGCATTACGACGGTAATCGGCTATGGCGCCAACGAGTTGCCGGTTGAAATGGGCGCACTTGGCTACAAGACGCCGATGTCGCACCCGTTGGACTTGACCGTCGCCACCAATGGTGATGTGTACTTTGTGGATTGGAACAACCACATGATTCGGGTCTTGGACGCCAAAACCCAGACGACACGGACCATTGCGGGCACCGGAGAGATCGGCGACCTCGGCTCAGGCGGTGCTGCGGTCAAGGCCCGCCTCAATCACCCTACCGACATGCATTTTGCCGCCGACGGTTCCCTTCTCCTCGCGTCGTGGCACAACAGCAAGATCAAGAAGATCGACCTAGTGACTGGAGTCATTACGGATGTTTGCGGCACCGGAGCGCGCAGTTTTGGCGGCGACGGCGGACCAGCGATCAAGGCCGTACTCGACTTGCCATCGGCCCTCGTGATCGACGCCAAGGGCACGCTGTACATCGCCGATCAAGCGAATATGCGGATTCGGACTGTCGATACGGCTGATAAGATTACGACTTACTTAGGCGATCGCTGGGTGACCGACACCGGCAAGAAGGACGGAGTGGCCAAGATCGACGATAAGAGCCGGTTTGTCGATTGCAAGGGCACGCCGACTGCCGATGCTGATAAGTTTCAGCTTGTTCCGACTGTGCTTGCCGACGGAACTTCCGGGTTCAAGCGCTTCGTCAATCCGGCAGGCGCTGAAGTGGCCATGGCCATTCCATTGGTCAACAAATGCCCGAGCTTTGGCGGTGATGGCGGCGCGGTTGCCCAAGCCGGTGTGGCTTGGCAGGCATCGCAGTCGGCGATCCCCAACGGCAAAATGGCTATCGACAAGGATAATGATCTTCTGTACCTCGCCGACAGCATGAATCACCGGATTCGCAAAATTGACCTCAAGACCGGCATAATTTCAACGGTTGCTGGCAATGGAACGGCGGCATATGCCGGCGACGGTGGACCTGCACTCGCAGCGTCGTTGAACGCGCCCCTCGATTTGGACCTGCTGGCCGATGGTTCGCTTATAATTGCCGATACCTTCAATCATTGCATTCGCAAAGTCGACCCGTTAGGAAAAATCACAACCTTTGCAGGAACCTGCGGCAGCAAGGGCGGCTTTGAAGGCGATGGCGCTCTGGCAACCGCCGCCAAGCTCAAGCATCCCTATGGGATCGCGGTGGATCGCAAATCTGGTCGCGTTTTCATTGCGGATACCCGCAATCACCGGATTCGCGCCGTCGAACCCTAGTCGCTGACCGGCTGCTTTACCGTAATCCTTTGAATGCATTGGGTTGCCTCTTGACTGTTTGGGGCTACTTTCGCTGATTCGCGTTTTGGTGCAGACTACGCGGCCCGGCGCCAACAGTGGGCCACTGCCGGTTGCCTTTCGTTGTCGTCAGACTGGACACCAGTCGCAAGTGCCGCGATTCAGCGGTTTTAGTCGTACCCGATCAGCAGCGCTGGCGCCCGCACGGCCGCGCACCGAGTGATTTGATGAGCAAAAGCAATATCGTCCGCGTGTCGAACTCATTTACTCGCCAAGAGATTCATATTCTCAAGGACATTATCGACCGGGCGACGACGCAGGATTTTCGCGGCCAAAATCACTTGATGGCGTACATCCGCAATCCCAACTTTTCGCAGCTCTATCGCAAACTAGCGAGCATGCAGGAAAAAGCCGACCAGCTGCACCAGCAGATGCGGACCGGTGGTGTTATTCCGGAAAAAGACGCGATTATGTAGCCGTGCGGTGCCCATACGCCGATCAGAATCCGAGTGTCGGTGAACTTGGGCGCACTGCCAACGCGCCGAAACCTGTCGCGCCTACCCAATCGTTAAGGAACTGTGACAGAACAAGTTGTTCTGTCACAGGGTTCCATTTGCTTGCTAGGTGGGTCGCAAGCTCGCGACTTTGCAAGTCGACTCGCCGCTCCGGCAAGAATCAAATCGATCGACTTAAATTGCCACAGTGCCTAACCAAATGGTGTGCGCGACGGCGGCAAGCCCCAGTCAATCGGCGGCGTGCCACGTTGTTGTAAGTGCGCGTTAATTTGCGAAAAATGCCGACAGCCAAAAAAGCCTGAATACGCAGAGAGTGGGCTCGGATGCGGCGCCGTCAGCACCCTGTGTCGGTGCGGGTCGACGACTTTAGCCTTTGTTCTCGCATGGTTACCCCACAGGGCGAACGCCAAACCGTTGTGTCGAC
>SHZD01000221.1 GCA_009692465.1 Myxococcales bacterium | reverse complement strand
TTGTGGTTTTTGGAATCGGGGTTGGGCGACATCACTGGTCGCGGCCTTGGCTTTGGTTACCACCGCTACTTGCTGCACGCGTTTTATCTACACGCCGCGGCGGCCAAAGTGGCCCCTGTTGCAACAAAAATGTATTACGACGCGACGCTAGCTCTGGAGCGCCAGTTTGGTGGCCTGCCAGTTGTTCGTGCGGCGTTGGAAAAACTCGTGATTCGTGGCACCAAAGCAGCGGGCCCAGCGGAGCGTGATTTGCAGGACAAGGTGTTCAATCGGCTGGAGGACACCGTGCAGACGCTGCCGGTGGTGGAGCGCCTGCCGCGCCAGATGCTCAAGCGCCAGCAGTCCGGTGCGGGGGTGAAGCCCGCGACGACCGGTTTCATCTGGAACATGCGGTGGCGTGGCTCAAGGCGGCCCAAGACAGCGCGGTGGATCGTGGAGTGGCGCGCGGTTTTAGCATCGGCTGGTCGCGCGATCTCAAGCTGCGCGGCTGGCAGCCGTCGTATCCAGAGACTACGGGTTACATCATACCGACGCTTTTCGATTGCTCGGCGTATTTGAACGACGCTGATTTGCGTCGCCGTGCCATCCAAATGGCGGATTGGGAGATTTCGGTGCAATTGCCGTCAGGTGCCGTAATGGGTGGGACGGTCAATCGGCCACGGCGGCCCGCAGTGTTCAACACGGGGCAGGTGATGCTCGGCTGGTTGCGCGCCGCGGCTGAAACCGGTGACCAGCGCTACGTGGAGGCAAGTAGCCGGGCGGCCCATTTCCTCGTGCACACCCAAGACGCCGATGGCGGCTGGAGCAAAGGCAATTCTACTTTCGCCAATGCCACTTCGACGACCTACAACAGCCGCGTTGGCTGGGCGTTACTGGTGCACGGTGCCCAAACAGGTGACGGTGCTGCGCGTGCAGCCGGCGAGCGCAACATTGCATTTACCCTTGGCCACCAGAACAACTCCGGCTGGTTTACCAACAATTGCCTTGACAACCCGAGTGCGCCGCTGACCCACACGATAAGCTACGCCCTGGAAGGGATTTTAGGCGCCAACGCGGTACAGCCCCGGCCTGAGTACGTTGCTGCGGTGCGCAAGACGCTGGATTCTTTACTGCCCATGATTGGCACGGACGGTCGTATTGCCGGGCGTTTCGATGCTAGCTGGAAGCCAACCGTAACGTGGAGTTGCCTAACTGGCAGCGCGCAACTAGCAGGCATGTTGTTGCAAATGGCCAAGCTTACTGGCGAAGTGCGCTACCGAGAGGCTGGTCACCGAACGCTAGCCTTCGTCAAGTCCACTCAAGATTGCGGCCACGGCGATGCCGGCATCCGCGGCGGTATCGCTGGCTCGTTTCCCATCGACGGTGACTACGGCAAGTATGAAATACTGAACTGGCCGACCAAGTTCTTTGTTGATGCGTTGCTCATAAATGAGAAAGTCGCGTAGCCGTCGCACCCAAAAAAATGTGCGTCGCCTGACGCCGGGCCATGTATTCTGCTATCGCTCTGGCCGACCAGTCACATCGTATCGCCATCTGGACGGGACAGAGGGTACCCGGCTGCCCTCACATTTCTTGCAACCGGCGGGTGAAGGAGAATTTATTGAGGCATTCCGCGAGGCGTTTCTGCGTTCGGTGCGCTTGCGCCTGCGGTCTGACGTGAGCGTGGGTGTTAGCTTGTCGGGTGGACTCGACTCGACGGCGGTCATGTGTGCGGCGGCACGCCAATTAGACGGAGAACGGACCCGCGCCTGCCGCTATGCATTTACAGCCTTAATCCCTGAGTATGACGAAACAGATTTCATTGCACCTGTAATTGCGCAAACTGGTGCCAGGTGGCACTCCACCGTCGCCTCCGATGAACACCTGAGCGAACGCTGCTCCGAGTTCTTTCGCGTCCACGATGAACCCGTGCATTCACTGACGCCACTCGCCGGCTTTCTGGTGATGGGGTTGGCGCGGTCAGCGGGTGTCAAGGTGCTGCTCAATGGGCAAGGTGCGGACGAATTGGTTGCTGGGTACGACACCTCGATTTTGCCGTTCTTACGCTCGGTCACCGCCGAAGATGGAGTGGTTGCGGCGCTGCGGCAATCGGTAGCCGAGTCGAGTAGCGCCAATGAAGCCATTGGTCTGATGGGGCGTGCCCAAGGAGCGATGGCGGCCAAGCTCGTTGCACCGGCATTTGAAGACCAGTGGCGCCGCTACGCCGCTCAGCGACAAGCACGCGGCAAACCGAAATTACTTAACGATGATGGGCCGATCGGCGGCGCTCCGATGCTGAAACGCGCGCAAAGTGGATCGTTGCGCCTCGCCCTCGATTCCCAGATGCGCCGGACACCGCTGCCGCTGTATCTGCGCATCGAAGACGCCACAGCCTCGGCGTTTTCGCTCGAAACGCGGTTGCCTTTCTTGGACCCCGATGTCATTGGCATCGCCCAGCAGGCACCGGCCCGCTTGCTAAGGCGCGCAGGCTTGAACAAGTTCCTGCTTCGCAGCATTTTGCCAGGACTTGTGCCGGACGTTGTGTGGCAACGTCGCGACAAGATGGGCTTTCCGGTCCCGCATGCGCGTTGGCTCTCCGGTCCGCTGAGGCCGCTGTTGCTCGATACATTGTCGGAAGCGCGACTGCGCGCCCGCGGATGGTATAACGTGCCTGCCGTGGTCGTCGCCCGCGACACGCTGCTAGCCAATCCAACGGCGACGGTGCCAGCGGCCACGCTGCGCTTGTTCCTGCTGGAGCGGTGGGCGCAAGATCATTTGGACTCAAACTGGTAAATCATCAATTCTTATAGACAGTTGTGTGAGCAGTGAACAAGGCAATCTCAACGGCTAAGCGACTGAAGTCTGGACAAATTGCCAAGCGTAGGTCCAAACCCAACCGGCGTAGCTTTGAACTGCCTCAACATGGCGGTCATCGGCCCCATTGAGTGTGTCTAGCCTGAAATCACCGGCTGCCCCAAGCGTTCACTCGCAAACTGCAGCATCGCCTCGCCTTGCACCACCGATTGGGGCACTAGCCGCACGCGGACGCGGCCAAATTCCAAATCAGCGCGCCCCGACATCCGCCCGCCGCTTTGGCCGTCCACCGCTGTCACCTGAATCACTCGCGTACAGTCTGTCCACCGCACCCGCGTGCCGTTGCGCAAGGTGATTCCGTCCGTGTCCATCACTCGCGGCCAACTGCGCGTCTGCCACCACAGACCCACCGCGCCGACCCCGCAGGTAAACACCCCGACGATCCACAGAATCGTTTTGAAACCAGAGTGGATTTCGATGTTCAACATGGGTCCTTCCTGCTGTCCGCCAATGTCCAAAAATCGGCTGGTCTTGAACTGCAGTTATACAATGCGCAGTTGCAGCGGTCAATTGGCTGTCAGATTCGGCGCTGCAGTGCGGGGGTTGACCAGCGGAAGTTTTAGCGGCACGGTCGCGGGGTCGCGCTGCCACAGCGTTCGTTGGTCGTCCGTCGTCATCCACGGGGTCCAGCTTGGAGCATTTTTATGAGGATCGCTGGTTTTGTTCCGTTGTTGCTAACGCTTACGCTGGTCGCCACTGAGGGTCCAACCGCGTGGGCCAACGATGCGCCGGCCATGCGCGTTGCGGTTCTGGAATTTGGCAACGCTTCGAGTGAGGCAGGGCTAGAGGCGTTGGGCAAGGGCCTGCAATCGATGGTCACCACCGACCTGTCGCGGGTCGCCAGTTTGACGTTGGTGGAGCGCTCGCGCCTGCAAGAAATCGTCGCTGAGCAAAAGCTGGCGACCACTGGATTGATCGACAAGACCACGGCAGCCAAAATCGGCAAGCTGGTTGGCGCTTCGCACCTGTTGGGTGGCACTTTTACGGTGGTGGCCAAGTCGATGCGACTAGACGCCCGCTTGTTTTCGGTCAAGTCCGGCGAGGTGATGCTGGCCGAAGACATGGCCGGCGACCGCGACGCTTTTTTTGAGCTGGAAAAAGCGTTAGTGAACAAGCTGATCGTGACACTTGGGGTCAAGCTCGATCCCAAGGAGCGGGCGGGGATTGCCAAAATCCACACCGCCGATTTTGGGGCCTTCAAGGTGTTTTCGCAGGCCGTTGCCCAGTTTGACCAGCAGCGCTATGACGAAGCCTTGGATTCATTGCGTTCGGCCATGAAGATGGACGCGGACTTCGGGCTGGCACGGGTGACGCTGGGCGAGTATGAGGCGCTGGTCGGCAAGATTCGGGCCAAGGCGCAGTCGATTGAAATCAGTTCACGCAAGCTGGATGAGGCCAAGCGTGACCAAATCTACGACAACGATTCACGAGTTGCCCAGCGACTTGTTGAGATTGCAGGAGAAACTGGCGCTGGGGCCCAACACCGGCGGCTGGCGGCGCTGGCGTATTTGATCGGGTTTTACAACCCCAATGGACGCAATCATGGGCGCATTTCGCGGTTTCAAGACCACACCGACACCATGCTGATTCGGCGGCGGGTCAATGTGTTGGCGCGGCGCTATTTTCAAGAGGCCCAGCCGGTGTTTCCGGACGCGCCCCTGTTCAATACGGGCCACCATCCGCCTGATAAGCCAGAAGATGTCGAAAAACGGGTCGATGGGCTGGCGCAATCGCTCAAGCAAGGGCTGGAACATCAAGCGAAAAACCGCGACAGTGGTCTTGTCAATAGCCTACGGTGGGGCCCCGAGTTTGGAGCGCTGATGGCGGCGGATCGTCGCGAATTGATTAGCCTACTAGAGCTGGCTGCTGGCAAGCTGTCGACGCTGCGCGCCGATACCTACGAGCGCACACGGGTTTTCGACCAACTGGCTGAAGCGTATCTGGATATTGGCGATGTCGATGCGGCCAGCGGCGCACTGGCTCGCGCGAGTGCAGTTGAAACGGATGCCAGCAACCTGCAGCGGCTGGCGACGCGCATTGAGGAATTGGGTCGGCTGGCCACGTTGTTCGGGCAAACCGACAAAAAGACGGAACTGCGCGAGTTGATTGCGGCCGGTGAGCGCAATGCGGCATCACTGACCAAACTGCTCGGCGAGCGCGGGGTCGCGACCCCCAAGTTGTTGCGCGAGCTCGCGGAGCAGCGCGAGCTCAAACGCTGGTGGTCTCATGGCGATCCGTTTTGGATGTGGAGTGGCGAGCCAGCGTACTTGATTCAAGGCGAATACGTTGCGACCACGGGTCCCAGAATCGACGGATTGAGCAGCCGCAATCTGCGCTACTATCGCTCGCAACGTACTAGTAGCAAAGATATTTTGATCGCGGTAGGTCGCGGCCCGCGCGCTGAGGTTCAGGCCAACTTCGACTTGAGCTACAGCCGCGCCGCTGACTTCTTTCCGCGCCATACGCCGCGAGACGTGCTCACGGTTGCCGACCTGCGGTTGGATCCGGGGCGGCCAGAATTGACCTTTCTGTTTGGTTTGCGCGATATCGACACCGAAAGGACTCAGGACCCAGATACGCGCAAGTCGTTTTATTCCGAGCCCACGTTCGCCTTCGGTGTGCGCTTTAACGTCACAGGTGTGGCACTCGTACGGGTTGGCGAGCAGCCACCGAGCGCCGAACAGCGCAAGCCCGAGATGACGGTGCAGGTGCTCACCGAGGTGACCAAAGGGGTAACGGACGACAAGGTTAAGGTGCAAATCGTGGTCAAGGGCAAGCAGGTGACGGTGACCGTGGGTTCAGCCACTCACAAATTTGGCTTGCCACAGGACGCCAACGGGATGATCGGGGTCCATCTGCGCGGTGAAGGCTATGTAGAGATTGGCGATTTGCGGCTGAAATGACCGCAACATTCTGACCTTGACCAAGCGGTTCTCCCCTAGGAGCGTGGCGGAGTATTCCGACTCGCTCCTAGCGCCGTCTGGCTATACGGCGGCAACTGTCCGAAACTACACGAATTTGATTGGGCCAGTTCTCCGGGCAGTTCTTGGACAGTTGAGAATAGTTGACTGGCTAGGAGCCTGTCGGATCGTAATAGATTCATTGTGTATAACCTGATAGACATTTCACAACCGATTAATTTCCGACAGGCTCCTAGCCAGCGTGCCGACCATGTTCATTGTCCGCCCGATTTCAGCAGCCGATGATGCCGCAGCCGCCGGCCGAGTGGTCCAGCACGCCTACTTTGCCCTCGCCGAGTACCCGCGCGATGTCCTTTACGACTGCGTCCTTGGCGATGTCGCTGGGCGGGCCAACCAAGCTACGGTTTTGGTGGCCGTGGATGCGTGTGGTGGACCAGCAGTGCTCGGGTGCCTCACATTCGTCCCTGACTGCGCTAACCCTCATTCCGAACAGACTGACGCACACGCGGCCAGCTTTCGCTATTTTGGGGTCGCCGCTGCAGCAGCGGGGCAGGGTATCGGCCGCGCCATGGTGACGTGGTGTGTGACCGAAGCGCGGCGGCTGGGCAAAAAGCGACTGCGCATCCACACCCTGACCATGATGCACGGCGCGCAAAAGCTCTATGCCGACATGGGCTTTGTGCGCGACCCGAGTTGTGATGCCGATTGGGATGGAGTCATTGGCTGGGCTTACGTTCTGCACTTGTGACGCCAGCGGGCTCAATAGCAACCCTATTCGCTCCAGCACAGTGCAGGGTCGATGATCGCGGCGCAATTGCTGGGAATCGTTGCGCGGTTGCCGAAGCTAAGGAACGGTCCTCAACTAACTCGATCGATCTGGGCAACACAGGAGCGGCGAGTCGGCCTTTGGGGACGCGAGCTTAGCGACCAACAAAGCAAGTAAAAGGAACCAGTCCCACAATGACTTATTCTGGGACAATTCCTACAGGCGCTTACGGACACTTCTCTTGAATCACCAAAATTTGAAAGCTGGAGCCGGAGCCCGAAAATGCACAAACCGGATACAAGATCCCGGGCTTAGGCACGATGCCGCAGTTGATCTTCTTGGGCACTACCCCCAAGTCGATAAACGCTAGATCCGGGTCGAATTGCGAGCCCGCTTGCGACGGCATAGTCACCACCCCACTGGCCGCCAAGTCGGGCAGGCCACCAGTAAACTCCACGACTTCTTTGACTTTATCCACGGCCTCTTTGACGACTTTGGCCGCTTCCCACGCGCTTTTGTCCTTGAGGTCCTTGAGCGACGGAATCCCCCCGACCGCCAGTTTGATGGCATCGACAATGTTTTTAGCGACCAACGGCGTGACAAAAATCACGGCGCAATCGCCAGGTTTGTCGCCAAAATTATTGGCGAGGATCTTGAGCGGCGAGCCCGGAATCGCCGCCTGGCCCATCGCCTCCACCGCTGTAATACTGGGCCCACCAGCGACCGCTGGAAACTGGGTATCGAGCACCTCTTTGATCGTCAAAGTCACGACCATTTCGCCGATCACCCAGCCCAAGTCTTTGAGAATCGACGTGTAACTGGGCGCCGACGCCAATGCGTACTGAACGCCTAGCGCCACCGCGAAACCCACCAGCGAAAAGCAGTTTGGGCACGGCGGCAGCGCCGGCGCCCCCGGCTGAGCATGAAACACTTTGGAGATGAAAAGGTGGTGAACCTGCACAGTTTTAGGTAGTTGCACCCCGAGCAGTTCATCCAGTTCCGGCAATGCGGCCAACGTGCCTAGCGCCGACGGCTTGAGCGCTTTGAGGGCCTGCACTGCAGTCGCTACTTTCGCTAACTGACTGTCGATATTGAGCTTATCGACCTCACCGGCTGTCTTGGGGTTGATGGCTGCCAGCGTCGTTTGCAAAGTGAGCAAGCTGAGCTTGAGTTCAGCGATTTTGGCCTTGAATGGCCCATCGTCGGCGCTTGGCACCAGCCCTTTGGCCGTCAACTTGGCCGCCGTCGGTAGGCCTTTAGGCAATGGCAACAAGACCTTAGTCCCCTGCCCCAGTCCAGCAGTCATGGTCAGGCCCAGCGTGTGGAAGTTCTTGAGCGCAGTGGCCTGAGCTGCCGGATTGCTCGCGCCTTGCATCACCCCAGCCGCCAAACCAGCGGCTTGGCCCAAACCGGTCGCCAGGCGTGACAGTCCCGGATCCAAGCCGATGTGAGCGACGGTGAAGGTCGCGCTGGCAAAACCGAGTAGATTCGAAGTGCACACCGCTGTCACTAGGCCCGGTTTAGCAAAGGAATGACCGCCAGTGGCTGCGACCGCGACGCCACCGGTGAACGAAACTATGAAATCCCCCGGATCGGGCGCGGCACTGCCGTCCAGCGCTAACGCCTTGCACTGAACACTGATGACACCACCGACGCTGGCTGTTTCGACAAGGCCGGCCGATAGAACCACGGCCACACTTTGGCTCGCTACATTGGAGTCGGTGTCGGCTGCGGTAGCTGAGTCAGCGGTAACGGCGTCGGTTCCGGCGTCGGTTCCAGCGTCAGCTCCACTGTCCAAGCCAACGCCACTGTCCGAGCCAGCGCCACTGTCCAAGCCAGCGCCACTGTCCAAGCCAGCGCCACTGTCCAAGCCAGCGCCACTGTCCGCGTCGGCTGCGGCCGCAAAGTCGGCGGCGGCGTCATCTGCAGGTGTGTCATCGAGTGCTGAATCCGCGACAACAGGACTATCTGGCTCGGTTTGGACGTCGACTTGGGCAGCGTCCGTTGTCGCTTGCGCTTGAGCGTCGACCTGCGAGGCGCTATCTGTCGCCACCGAATTCGTCGTTTCTGCATCGCCAAGCGAACCGGCAAAGCCCGAACCATCCGCCGACGCGGCCGAGCCTGCCGCGGGAACTGGGGCTGGAGACGACGAACAAGCAGCAAGCATCGCGACGGCGAAAGCGATAACAGTTCGATCCATGGGTTGGCCTTTTGGCGCTGCTAAAGGGGCGCGGGCGTGCGCAATCTTACCCGTCCCGTCGCCAAAATAAAAACGGCGGCTGAACTAAGTTTGCCGACAATCGGCTCAGTTCGTTGAGTTTATCGCTATTGTTACAGGATGTTGTACAATGGGTGGCTACTGATCAACTGATCAGAACCGACTGGTCGCAAGTCACTGGACCCATTTGATAGCCCAAGAAATGGAGCAGCATCGCCACAAGGTCAACGGCCGAACGCTTGCGCTGTTTGGGTTTGCCGTCGGCATTGGACTTTGGCCTCAGCCGCTGGCGGCGTGGCAGCAGTACCACACGTCGACCGGTCTGCCGATGCGGTGGTCGCCTTCGGCGCTGCAGCAGCCGATCGGCTACTCGGTGGATGAGACAGGGCTCCTAGGAGCGTGTCGGAGTATTCCGACTCGCTCCTAGCGCCGTCTGGCTAGACGGCGGCAACTGTATGAAACTGCACGGATTCACTCCGGGCAGTTCTCGGACAGTTGAGAATAGTTGACTGGCTAGGAGCCTGTCGGATCGTAATA
>SHZD01000022.1 GCA_009692465.1 Myxococcales bacterium | reverse complement strand
ATTCCGACTCGCTCCTAGCGCCGTCTGGCTAGACGGCGGCAACTGTCCGAAACTGCACGAATTTGATTGGGCCAGTTCTCCGGGCAGTTCTTGGACAGTTGAGAATATCTGAATGGCTAGGAGACTGTCGGATCGTAATAGATTCATTGTGTATAACCGGATAGACATTCAAAAAGCGTTTGATTTCCGACAGGCTCCTAGCGCATGTAGATGTGCCCGACGTTGAGCGCACCGACCCAGTCGTTGTCGATGTTGCGCTGATTGCTGTCGGCGCCCAAATTGTGCCAGGACTTGTCTCCGCCCGGCTTGGCCGTTGGACCCAACACCAAACGATTTTGGCTGCTGCCGCCGTATCCTGTCGCCATGCCGTTGATCGTAAACGAGAAAGATGTATCTTCCCAACCGCTGTGGGCCGAGTATTGGCAGCCGGTCCACACCTTGTTGGTGGTCAAGTTTTTGCACGACTCCATCACCGAGTTGGCGCCGTAATTGTAGAGGGTGAAGGGCTTGGTGCCCCAGCGAACCTTGATCTTGTGGCCTTCGCCGTAGTCGGCACCCTTGGTCAAATTGTGGAACAGCATCTCGACTGGCGCTTGTTCCAGATACCACTTGCCGCAGAACGAGGCGTTGGTCAGCTTACTGTCGTCCACGTAGGCGTTGCCCTCTTGAATCACCTGATTTTGCGTGTTCGATTTGACTTCGTCGACGATCCCGCAGCGGGTCCAGCCGCCGCCGTCAGTGGTCATGTCACAAAAACTCTGAAAAGCTGCAAACTTGCTGCCCGCGCCGTCGGGGTCGAGAAAATACACGCCGTCCTTGCTGACCCCCTGAGCCAACAAGTCGGCGCAGCTTTTGCCTGCGCTCTCCGCACTTGCACCTAGGGTGGTCGAGCACTTGCCGCCAGAACACACCAAACCGCTGGCGCAAACGGTGCCGGTCCCGCTACAGGTACCCACATCACCGCAGTCGTCGCTGATGGGCGTGCCGCACGCAATCTGTCCGGCCACTTTGCAGGTGCCCAAGCAACTCGAGATGCGCCGCCATGCCGAACCGTCGCAAAAGTACAATCGGCTCAGGACCTTATCGTAGCGCACCGTGCCGGACTCTGCAGCCGTGCACGCCGACTTTGCGACATCGGTACCGAGCCATTTGGCCGAGTTGGCCAGCTCTAAACTCCCAGAAACACTGAGTTTTCCTCCCGCAACACCGTTGGTACTGGCCACAAAAGCGTCGCTCGTTTCCTTGGCGAGGGTGGTCAGAGTCACGCAGCCTGTGCATTTTAGATCCTTGGCCTTGTCGGCTGACTTGGCTGTCGCCGCCTCTTCGGCAAAGGTAGCGGTCGCTGCCACCGTAGCTTGATCTGCAGTCAGGGCCTTATTGGCTTGCTCGGCTGAGTTGGCCAACTTGGCCGTCAAGGCATACTTGGCCGCGCCGCCCGGGGTGTCGCCTTCGGCCCAACTGAAGTTGACGTGATTGGCACCAACGGCGCCATTGGCAAGTTTTTCTCCAGTAATCGCGGCTTTGGCGATGTCATCGCTGCCGACGCAGCCGGTGCATTGCAAATCAGCGGCCAGTGCAGCCCCGTGCGCCCAGGCAGCGTACGGAACCGGTCGCAGCGGTTGGCGCGGCAATTCGCCTTCCGCATCCACTTTGAGCGCGACCCACAACAGCTTATTCTTAGCGAACACCGCCGTATCCAGCTTGGTATCGCTGGCGCCCAACGCGACGCTAAACAGGCCACCTTGTACCGGAACGCCGATGAAAAGCTCCTTGTACACCAGATTTCCAGCGGTAGCGGCGTCGTACAGGGCCAAGCCCAAACCGTACGTGCCATCACTGACCGGTCCGCCACCGGTACTTGTCAGGCGACCCTGTGTCGCCAATTCCATCGGCTCGGCCGTCGCCTGTGCAGCGGACACGGCCACCCCGGCAATTAGCGCAATCGTCAAACAGGCAATGGGCTTGCAGCACTGATTCATAGCTTCCTCACGTCTTTGGGCAGTCGTTGAACGCTGCCTCCAGCGCGCCCACGATTGTGCCGGTTTTGACCCAGCGCGGCCAGAGTCCGATCGGCAGCGATTGGAATTGCGCCGCCTTGGATGAAACTATAGACAAATCAGGAAAGTGTCGCGCTAGCCTTCAGCCAAAACCGCCGCTGGATCCAGGCGCATCGCCCGGCGTGCCGGCCCTAACGCCCCTAAAATTGTGCAGGCCACCGCCACTGTGACTGCGAGAGGCAACGACCACGGCGGAAACACAAAAAAACCGTGCGGGACCAACGGCACATCGGCGAGCCACCGGCTTGCTGCCAGATCGACAGCGCCGGCAATGCCATAGGCCGACAGGGCACCAACCAAGCCGCCACACACGCCAATGGCCGCCGCCTCACCTAGGACCAAAATCGCCACATCCAAGCGTGCGGCGCCCAAAGCCCGCAGGACCGCGATTTCCCGGCGGCGTTCGTGAACCAACATCGCGAAAGTCTGGGCGATTTGCACTCCGGCCACCAAAAGAACAACCGCAGCCAGCAGCATCAACGCTAGCGAAGTCACCAGCACTACGGTGCCAAAAGTGCGGGCCGCTCGCGACTTGCGACTGAGTTGCAGCCCCAATTTCTCGGCTTCGACGATGACGTAAGGCACTTTTTCATTGGAGGCCGTGTCCAACAAGATCGCGTCGTAGGCCGCCGCCGCCGCTGGACCTTTGAGGCGGGCGTTAAAGTGGCGAACCACTTCGCGGGGCAAGGCGACGCCTAGCTCGGGGGCCTTGCGCGAAAACCCGACTACTTGCGCTTGCTTGAACTGCTGCCGGGCCTTGTCAGCATCCTTGCTGAAGTACGAATCGCCCAACGCCACATGGAAGCGCACGCCGTACAGTACCGCGAGTGAGCCAATCGGAGCGGCGCCGAGCGAGCGCGCCATGTCGCTGTTAAACACCTCGAGCAGCAAGGGGTTCAGTACGGCGGGCAGAGGCGATTCGCACCAACCGACGCGACTGTCCGGGTTATCGGCGGCGCAGTAGCGTCCTTCACCGCAGGTCGTGTTGGCCGTGCCGCACCATCCGCCAGCGCTGGCACACCGCTCTGCAAGCACGCCAACTTCCAGATCGAACTGAAGATCGCGGCCCGTGTCGGCCGCTGCCGGCAATAGGCACCGCAAGGGCGCCGTTTTGGCGCTGGCATCGGCACACCGGCCGTCACTACAGGTCAAGCGGGCAGGGCAGGGGTCTCCCGCGGAGCACGGCAAGACGACGTCGGCGCTCTCGGTAAAGCGGTCCGCCCACACAATCGGCGCACATTGGCCGTCTTGGCAACCCATCCCAGCCGGGCAATCGAGATCGACTTCGCAGCGTGCGGTCTTGCGCCCGGGTTGGGACTTGCGTTTAGCAGCGACGTCCTCAAAGGCCTCCAGTTCACTGCGCAAGGTCGCTGCCGGCACGCCGTCAAAAAAGGCCTCAGTGAACAAGTTATAGCCCAACAACTCCTTGCCGCCCCACAGCCGCGCCGGAAAGCTGGATTTTTGCTTGCCAAATGCGCGAAGAACCCCTGGCATTGCTGCCACTTGCCGCACGCGGGCCTCGTCCAATGGTTCCTGGCCAAGAACTTGCTCAGTGCCAAAAATCTGCACCGCGCGGGCTTCGAGTTCTAACTGATTGACAGGAAATATCTTTTCCAGCACTTTTTCGCGCAGACCTTGACCCATACCCAAGAAAAACGTCAGCAGACCGGTGCCCACCACGATGCCCACTGTAGCCAGTACTGCCCGCAGCCACGCTACGCGCAAATTGCTGGCAATCAACGACATGAGCCGTCGCAGTCTCACGGTGAAGACCTCGCCACCGGGTAATCGTCGGAACTGACCACCCGGCCCTTGTCCAAGGCGATGATTCGACCTGCCGCCGCCGCTACTGCTGGGTCATGGGTGACGACGACCAAGGCGGTGCCGTGCTGATGCTGAATATCTTTAAGCACTTGCAGAATGTGACTCGCCGTTTGGGTGTCGAGGCTGCCGGTCGGCTCGTCGCACACCAGAATCGGCGGTCGCAACAACAAAGCGCGGGCAATGGCCACCCGCTGGCGCTCGCCACCGGACATTTGAGTTGGCATTTGGCCAAAGCGATCGCCAAGCCCAAAATCATCGAGCAGTTGGTGCGCGCGGTGCCGCAACTGCCGATGATCCAAATCCACCCCAAACGACGCTGGCAACAACACGTTCTCGCCGACGCTCAAATTGGGCAGCAGATTAAATGCCTGAAAAATAAAGCCAATCTGACGATTGCGAAACTGCGACAGCGCCCGGTCTGGCAGGGCTTTGAGGTGCTGGCCAAACACTTTGAGTTCGCCGGCGTAGCCCCGATCTAAGGCGCCAATCAAGTTGAGCAGTGTCGACTTGCCAGCCCCTGATTTGCCAACGATTGCCACATGCTCGCCCGCATAGACCTGCAACGAGACATCAACCAGCGCGTGCACTGGCTTACCTTCGCTGCTGAATGTCCGCGTTAGGTGCGAAGCGTCAATGGCCAACCTAGCGGTCACGGGCTGTCTCCAGCGCCGCTGACGGCTTTGTCGATTCCTGCAGCGTGGCCACTGGGCTGCAACACCAATTCAACGACCAGCTCACTTGGACCCAACTGTACCCGTGCATCGACGATCTCAATAGCGCCCACAAGTTGCACGGCATAGTCGGGAATTCCGCGGCGGCGCAGGGAGCGAACCAAGCGCGGTGTGTTGATTCTGGCCGCCAGCCAAGTCGCTTTGCCGTCGACGATTTCTCGATCGGTGCCGTCGCGAGCTACTTTGGCCAGCGCTTCAAACTTGCCTTCCACCACTCGCCGCAAGTCGTCGCCTGCCGCAGTACCGGCGACCAGCGCGACATGCTTGCCTTTGCGCAGCACAAACCACGGTGAATCGGGCCCCGGCACCGAAAAACCTGCCCACGCGCCAAACTGAGCCACTTGGGTGCGCTCCGCCGAGGTATCGATCGCCGCAGCAAGCTTGGCGACCACATCGGCTGCCCCAGTATCCGTCTTGAAGCTAACGCCGACCGCCAGACGCAGCGCTGTTCGCCACCACAGGGTCCGCCAGCCGTTGGGGTCCAGCGGCACTTGGTCGCCTATGGCCAGCAACGCCACCGCAATTTGGCCATCCCACAGGGCCAGAATTTGCCGGGCATCGACCGCCGACAAGCTGCTATGCAGAGCGGTCAATGCAGAGGTCGGCAAGACTTGATCGCGCAGGAACTGTGGAACATTGTTCCATAAAATAGGATTAATGCGCCCGCGCAGGAGCAGCGGTGTCTCATCGGGCAACAAGTCGGCGATGGCGAGTTCGCCGCCCGCCAGCACAAAATTCTGATGAAAATCAGCGATATCTTTTAGTTTATTTGGCTCCGTCCGACACTTGATCGTCAGCGATGTTCGTTGCGCGCCGATGTCCAATCGCACTCCGGCACTATGGATCAAGTCGACAGCGGCGCCAATGGCCAAGTCGGCGGGACCCAACAACTTGTGCAGTTGGCTCTGGATGAGCTTGGCCTGCGCTGTCTGCAGCCCCCACGCGGTTTCGGCTCGAACCGCCGCCCCAGCCAAATCCATATCTGCCCGCGGCTTGCTCGCAACTAGAGTGTCGATCGCGTCAATCGCGTTGCCCGTCGGTGTCGCGTCCAAAGCCACCCGAACGACAACGCTGTCGCTCAACTGCCATACGCGCGCCCGGTTGACCCCGCCTTGGCGGTCGTCGATTTGCCAACTCTGACCACTGCTATGAGCCTGATTGGGACCAATCCCATACCCGCGCCGCCGCAGGTTTTCGGTGATATGGGCAGCGCCCGCCGGCGATCGAATCGGCACCGCCAACCACACGCCATTGCGCCAAATACACACAGTCAGGCCGGCATCGCGGCGCAAGCCCGCTCGCGTCGTCGCCTCCGCGTCGCGCAGATCGACCCCGACGTACAGCTTGACCAGGTCGAACACGCCGCGCAGGCCAGGGACCTGATTGCCCAAAACACTAAGCTGATCAGCGACATCACCGATCGGCGCCGACCATACAGCCACATCCGCGTCGGCCGGCAGAAAGCGCTCGCCCTGCCACGGCGGCAGCGCAGGATCTTGACTGCCATACCACCACCAGCCGCCGATCGCGGTGACAGCGAGCACTGGCATTAGCAGCAGTCCCAGCGAAGACCAGCGGCGCTCGGTCACTTGGGTGCGCGCTCCAAAAGTGTTGAGAATCCTTGGGTGATCGTGTCGGCGATGCGCTGAGCGGCGGCGCCGTCCCACAATTGCGGAACGCGGCCTACTTTGCCCGAACCGGCGAGCACAGTAGCCACGGCCGGAGCCAACAACTCAGGATTGACGCCCAACAAGATGTTCGAACCTTCAGTAATGGTTACAGGCCGTTCTGTGGTCGCGCGCAAGGTCAAACACGGCACGCCCAAGGCCGTCGTTTCTTCTTGAATGCCACCCGAATCAGTGGCAACCACCGCGGCTTTGGCCATGAGGCCAAGAAACTGCAGGTAACCCAAAGGCTCCACGACTTGGACGCCAACGGGCGTGGTTATGTGGGCATCGAGAAGCCGCGCGGCTGTTCGCGGATGCACCGGAAATACAACGGGCAGTTGCTTGGCCACCTCACCAAGCGCCGCCATCAACTGCGCCAACTGTCTGGGGTCATCGACGTTGGAGGGCCGATGCAGCGTCGCTACGACATACCCTTGGGCCTCAAGGCCAAACGCGCGCCACGGCTCCAAAGCCACGGCTCTGGCCTGGTGAGCGCGCAGGCTATCGATCATGCAATTGCCGACAAAGCGAATCCGCCACGGTTCGATGCCTTCAGCCAGCAAGTTGGCGTCGGCATCTGGGCTCGGTGTCAGCAACAGGTCCGAAGCGTGATCGGTCAGGACCCGGTTGATTTCCTCAGGCATACCCCAATCGCGCGAACGCAGGCCAGCTTCAATGTGCCCGACCGCGATTGCGAGTTTGCTCGCCACTAGCGCGCAAGCGATCGTGCTGTTGACGTCGCCGGCAACTAGCGTCAATTCAGGTCGCCAATTGGTGCAATCCTGTTCAAAAAGCGTCATAATTTTAGCAGTTTGCTCAGCATGACTGCCGGAACCGACGCCCAAGAACGCGTCGGGTCGCGGCATGCCCAAATCGTCAAAAAAGACCGCCGACATTTTGGCGTCGTAGTGCTGACCGGTGTGCACCAACCGCACCTGCAGCCCGCGACTGCGTAGGGCCAGGTAGACAGGCGCGACTTTCATAAAGTTGGGCCTGGCGCCGACGACACAACTGACGCGCTGCGGAATCACCGGCGGTCCTTTGGCCTGCCGCGCGGTGGACCGTCCGGTCGACCAGAGGGCCCTGCAGGCGGAGTCCGCTGGCGCACCGGTGCTCCGTTCGCCGAATTAGGACGGTTCCTAGGAGTTGAGCGCGCGTCTGGCTGCGAATGCTCTGTCGTTCGTTGGCTTGGTCCGGAATTGCGGCCCGGCCGTGAATTGGAATTCGGACTCGGCCGTGAATTGGAATTCGGACTCGACCGCGAATTGGAACTTGGACCCGGCCGCGAATTAGAACTTGGACCCGGCCGCGAATTAGAACTTGGACCCGGCCGCGAATTAGAACTTGGACCCGGCCGCGAATTGGAGCGGCTGCCGCTGCGTGGGCCCGAACTCGCATGGGGAGGTGAATCGGCGCCAGTGTTGCGCCTCGAGTTGCTATGGCGTGGCTCACCGACGGTAGCGGAATCTACATTGTCGTCCACGCTGCCGGTTTGGCCTTGAGTTCTGCCAGCGCCGCGGCGTACCTGGTGGGTTTTTGGCCCTGGGCCGGTACTCAATTGCGCCGGAGCGGCCTGACCCTTGCGCGGATCCGGCGGCAATGACAGGCCGCCGACATGGCCCTTCGTTTGTAACTGCTCAATTTCACGAGGTTCCAGCATCCGCCACTGACCAAGGGCCACGCCCTTCGCGGACACTCCTCCGTAAGAAATCCGCCGCAAGCGCACGACCGGATGGCCGACACGCTCAAGCAAGCGCCGCACTTCCCGATTGCGTCCTTCTAAAAGCACCAAGCGCAACCAACAGTTGGCATCGGTCTGCTTGACAACTGCCACTTCTTCTACCCGCGCCGGACCGTCTTCCAAGCGCACGCCCATCCGCAGCCGCGCCAAAGTTTCTTCATTCGGCACCCCGCGGACCCGCGCTTCATAGACACGCTGCACGGCGAACCGCGCGTGCCCGAGCCGCTCAGCTAAGTCGCCGTCATTGGTGAACAGCAAGACGCCTTCGGTGTTGAAGTCCAGCCGACCAATCGAGCGCAGAGCCAAGTCTTTGGGAACCAACCAATACACCAGCGGCCGACCTTCCGGATCGGCGGCCGCGCTCAAATAGCCAACCGGCTTGTTGAGGACTAGCATGACTTGCTTGTCCGGCAGCTTGAGTCGCTCGCCGTCTAGCGAAACGATGTCCGCAAGCGGGTTTATCCGCACACCCAATTCGGTGATCGTGACGCCGTTGACTTCAACTCGACCCGCGACGATCAAGGCTTCTGCGGCTCGGCGTGAAGCAACACCACAGCGCGCAAGGATTTTTTGCAGGCGTTCGCCGGTCGGAGGCTGCTTTTTGGCCGCTGGTCGCCGCTTGCCGACCGCCGGCTTGGGCACTGGGGTAATTGTGGGCGCGGTCACGGCGAACTTCGACTAGGGCAAGCAATGCGGCTCGCGAACGGGGGCGTTATTTTGCGCATCAATGCGGCAAATGTCCATCGGTTGCTGTCGCCACTTTGCCACTTTGCCACGTTGCAACTGCGTCGATCCGCTGTACGAGGTCGGCCAAGGTAGTGCCGTCGACAATGCGCAGCGCTTCGGCGTGGACTTCAGCGAGCAGCAGGCGCACGGCGCACGTCGCTTCATCGCGACACTCAGCGCATCGCTGATAGGCGGTCTTGGACAAGCACGGCAGCGGCGCCAACGGACCCGAGAGCGTGCGAATCACGTCGCCCAGATTGATGTCGCCCGGTGGCAACAACAGGGCATAGCCGCCTCGTTTGCCCAACCGACTGGCGAGCACTCCGCCATTGCGCAGCTCAAGGACGATGGCTTCCAGAAACTTGCGCGGAATCCCCTCGGCCTTAGCGATCGTGGCCACCGGCACCGGCCCGTTGGCGCCATGCCGAGCCAAGTAGACCAACGCCTTGAGACCATAGCGAGATTTCATTGGTAGCATCGAACAATCCACCCCAAATCAGGACCACGGTGCCCAGCCGCCGCTTGTGCCTTGCCTACGGTGTCGCGGCGGTCACAGTACCACGACGGCGCCAACCGAACACCACAAGCGCCGCCAGAGTGCCCAGCGAAAGCAGACACAGGGGCGCGTCGCCCCACCAGCGGTAAGGGCTGGCCAGATCGGCCAGCGGCACATCGATGACCACCGTTTCGGCCTTGCCGACCTGAGTCTCATTGCGAAAAATCCCAGCTGCATCGACGTAAGCCGACACCCCCGATACCGTCGAGCGCACCAACGGCCGGCGCAATTCCACCGCTCGCGCATGCTGAACCATCAAGTGCAAGTCCGCCGCTGGTTGCGGCCCAAACCAGACATCGTTGGTCAAATTAACCAATACTTGTGCGTCTTTAGCCTGGTCCAGTAGGAACTGCGAAAACAACGCCTCGTAGCAAATGTTGACCAGCACTTTTGCTCGACCCAATTGGACCAGTCCCGACGTCGTGCCTTCGTCAAAATTGGAGACGCCCGGGATGGCCTCTTTGAGGGCGGGAAACAACCGAGTGCCTGGCAAATACTCGCCAAATGCCAGCAGAATTTGCTTGTCGTAGCCCCAATTCTGCACACCGTGGTCGATCACGATCGCGCTGTTGCGGGCTTCTTGCTTCCACACCGGATCAAAGCGCCGCAATGTACCCATCAGCAGCGGCATCGGCAGCTTGGTACTAAATTCCAGCACCCGTCGCTTGCTGTTCAGCAACCACTGATTGGCCTTTGTTCGCACTTTGGGTGCCTCGGGTCCAACGTCATCGCTGACCCAAAAAAACGGGAACGCACCTTCGGGCCAAATCAACACTTCGGTACCCTGCAACCGACCACTCGCTTGCGCGGCCGTGCTCATCGCAATCAGACGGTCGAGAACGACCACCCGGCGCTCCGCCGCCAGCGCCTTTTTTTCAGCCAACGTCGCGTTTTGTTGCACCATTGCTGCTCGCCACGTCGCGGTGGGCACCTGAGACTCAATCTGATGCAGACGAACTGCACCGTAGCCCGCCCACACCGTCGCCAGCGCAACAGCGAAAATTACCGGCAACGTCTGCTTGCGAATCCACGCGCTGGCAATCAAATAGGCGACTGCGATTGCCAAGGCGCTGACACCAATTACACCAATAATATCAGCGGCTTGTATCCAAAGTGGCGCGCGAAAAAAGGCGTTGCCAAGGTACCAGCGAAACAGCCAAGGCGGTAGAAACTCGCACAAGGCGAAAAGTGCGGCGATTTCAGCGCTCCTCAGCAAGACTCCGACGTCCCGGCGGGTCCACGCCGTCAGCGCCGCGAACAGTCCCTGGTGCAGCGCCATCCCCGCGGCGTGAAGCAGCACCAGCCCCCAACCCACCGCCCAGGGCATGCCGCTCATTTCCACTACGGTAAACGCCAAGAACTTATAGACAATCGCGTGCAGCACCAGGCCAGCCACCCAGCCAGCTAGCAGACCTCGACGCCAACTTGGCTGAGCTAGCTCAAGCCAAGCCAAAAGCGGGACATACCCAAGTACGGCAAACGCATACCAGCCGAGCGGCGGGTAGGCCAAACACAGCAGCAGCCCAGTCACCACCCCGACCACGATCGCTGCCCGTCTTTGCCCTCGCAGCAACATGTGGTAACTAGTGGCCATGGTCCGCGTGTTCCTGTTTTCTGAATTGGGCGATAGGTCGCCGGCCCGCTTGGCCCTCAGTGGCAGCGATTGGGCAATCACCCACCGCGTGTTGCGCGGCACATTTGTCGACTGCCCGATCGGCCTGCCGCCGGACTTGGTGGTCATTGAACCGGCGCCGCTGCGTACCATTGAAGGGCTGGCGGCGGCGTTGGCGGCGCATCCGGTCGTCGCCCGTGCCCCGTGGATCGTGGTCTTGGATCCTGAACGTGCCCACGTGGCGCCCCGCTTGCCATGCAATGATTTTGTCTTGCGCGGCTTTGCCCATGTGGAATTGCTGGCTCGAGCCGCGCGCGCACTGGGCGGCCGCGTTCGCCGCGATTCCGCTATTCACAATTCTGTCGTTGTCAATTCCGTTGTTCACAGCGGCGCGCTGACTCTGGACTTGGCAGCCCACATCGCACGCGAGAGCGATGTGACGATCAAGCTCAAACCACAAGAGTTCGCCCTGTTGCGCTACTTTCTGCAATCGCAGGGTCGACCCCTTAGCCGCGCACAGATTCTCAGCGCAGTGTGGGGGCCCGACTATGACGGCGGCGAGCGAACGGTCGATGTCCACGTTCGGCGTCTGCGCGCTCAACTGGGAAGCGCGGCCTCGATGCTGGAGACGCTGCGCGAAGTGGGCTACCGCTGGATGGGCTAGCCGCGCCGACGCGCAAAGTGCTAAGATCAATCGACAAACTCAATAATCGCCATCTCTGCGGCGTCGCCAGTGCGCCGACCGGTTTTCAGAGTGCGCGTATAGCCACCGGGCCGGGCAATGTACTTGGGGCCGAGCTCAGTAAACAGCTTGGCAACCAGGCCGTTGTCGCGCAACTTGGCAAATGTCAGCCGCCGCCGATGGATGGAGTCTTCCTTGGCCATAGTCACCATCGGCTCAATCCAGCCACGCAGTTCCTTGGCTTTGGCGACGGTGGTCGAAATGCGGCCGTATTCAATCAACGCTTTGCACATGCTGAGCAGCATTGCCCTACGGTGCGAAGTCTCGCGGCTCAGTTTGTTGCCTTTGTTCAAGTGGCGCATCGGAAGTTCCTCGTTTCGTTAACCATTCGCAAATACAGGTACCGCAAAAACACGGGTTCCACAACCAGGTGGACTCTAGGCGGTAGCAACCGGCGGCGGATTGTCTGGATCAAAACCCTCGACGCGCATGCCCAACTGCAGGCCCATGGTCTCGAGGGTATCCTTGATTTCTTTGAGTGACTTGCGGCCAAAGTTCTTGGTCTTGAGCATGTCGCTCTCGGTCTTCTGCACCAACTCGCCGACGAAGCGAATATTGGCATTCTGCAGGCAGTTCGCCGCCCGCACTGACAATTCGAGCGAATCGATGGTCTTCCACAAGCTCTCGTTCAACGGCGCGGTAGCCGTGATGCCATCTTCGGCAACGTCTTCGAAATCATCATCTTCGTCGTCAAAAGCCACAAACACGCGCATCTGGTCGCGCATAATCTTGGCGGCAACGCTGACAGCCGTTTCGGGATCGATCGCGCCGTTCGTCCAAACCTCAAGCGTGAGACGATCGTAGTCGGTACGCTGCTCGACACGGGCATTGGTGACGCGCAAGTTGACCCGGCGCACCGGCGAGAAAATTGCGTCAATCGGCAACAGATCGACTGCAGCAGCCTCATCCGTGTCACGCGACGCGGGCACGTAGCCAACGCCCTCCTTGACCGTCAGCTCCATTTCAACCCGGCCACCCGGCTCAATGGTCATCAGGTGCAGTTCGGGGTTGAGTACCGTCAGCGTATGCGGAACCTGCAGCATCCCAGCGGACACCTCAAGCGGCACGCTGCCCGGAGGCGCTTCAGCAACAAGCTGAACCAGTTCAGAGCCGTCGCCGCCATCCAGCCGGAAATTGACTTCCTTGAGGTTGAGCACGATCTCGGCAACGTCTTCGACGACATCGGGCAAAGCCTGAAATTCATGCTGAGCCGAATGCATTTGCTCAACCATGCGGCTCTTGGCCTTGCCTTTGCCGCCTTCTTCCTCGCGAACAACTTTGCCCAGCGCTGCCATGCGGACGCCGGTAATCGCCGCTCCGCGAATGCTCGACAATAGAACGCGCCGCAAGCTGTTGCCCAAAGTCTGGCCGTAGCCGCGCTCTAGGGGTTCGACCCGAAACTTGCCGTAGGTTTCGGTCAACTCTTCGACTTCCAACGCCTTGGGCCGAATCAAGTTCTTCCAGTTGCGCTGCATGGAATCTGCCATGAGATGTACCTGCTGCGGGCGCTAGGGCCCGGCTAATTGCCGCACGATGCGGATGGGAATGCGAAGGCCGCTCAACGAGCGTCGTTGTCGGTCAAAACGCACCAAGGAACTTTCCGTGAATAACCCTGTCGATCTGCGATAAGAACTGAGCGCCGAGTCGGCCTGCAAACCCGCTGGTCCGCGAACAACCAAGCAAGCAATGGGGCGCGGGGCAAAATCGACCTGATTTTGCCTGGGCCGCAAATGGCGCTACTTCGAGAATAACTCGATGATCAACCGCTCTTCGATCGGCATCGTCACGTCGGCGCGCACGGGCAACGTCGCTACCTTGCCAGCCAACGCTTTTTTATCCAGCATCAGCCAAGCCGGCACGCCGCGACGCTCGACTGATTCCAGTGACTCAACAATCCGCACGTTGGCCTTTGAGCTGTCGATCACCTTGATTTCATCGCCGGCCTTGACCAAAAGCGACGGAATGTCGACCGGCTTGTCGTTGTGCAGGACATGGCCGTGGCGAACCATCAAACGAGCCTCGCTGCGGCTGCTGGCAAAACCAAGTCGAAACACAACGTTGTCTAGGCGGCGCTCCAGAAAGGACAGCAGGTTATCGCCGGTGACGCCTTCTTTGCGGGCGGCCATTTCATAGTAGCCACGAAACTGCTTCTCCAGAACGCCGTACATCCGCTTTACTTTCTGCTTCTCGCGCAACTGGCGACCGAATTCTGACACCTTGCCGGGCCGCGCCTGACCGTGCTGGCCAGGAATGTAGTGTCGGCGATCCACCGCACACTTGTCGGTGTAGCAGCGCTCACCTTTGAGGAACATTTTGAGCCCTTCTCGACGGCAAAGGCGGCAGACGGGTCCAATGTAGCGAGCCATGATATCTCCAAGTCGGTCGATCGCTTCGCGGTTCAGTGATACTGCGAGCGCCGGTTTCTAGTGCTGTCTGGAAGTTGGGCGCGGCACCTGTGAGCCTGCGCGCGAAATTAGGAATCGTAGATCGTCAACTGCATGTGCCGCAAAGGTAATTCGCCTTGAGGTACAGCGACTACATCCGGTCGCTCCGGTTGGCGCAAGGCCAGAGTCAACAACGACCGCGAGACGGCGGACGCCTCGTTCGGCCGCAGCCGGACCTTACACGCGCCGCCGTTTGGGTGGTCGGCAACCGTTGTGTGGAATCGGCGTCACATCGCGGATGGTCGTAACCTTGAGGCCGGCGTTTGAGAGCGCGCGCAGGGCTGCCTCGCGACCGGTGCCTGGACCTTTGACCAATACCGAAACGGTGCGCACGCCATGCTCTTGAGCGCGCTTGACGGCGTCTTCAGCCGACATTTGCGCCGCAAAAGGCGTGGACTTGCGCGAACCTTTGAATCCGCGGCGACCGCACGACGACCACGCCAGCGTATTGCCGGCGACATCGGTAACCGTCACGATCGTGTTGTTGAACGTAGAGGCAATGTGCACCACGCCGGTTTGGACGTTTTTCTTGACGCGTTTTTTGGCGCGCATCGCTGCTGGTTTGCCTGTCGAGCCTGTGGCCATGTTCGTGTCCTTCGTGCTAACTGTACTGGTGCTGTCGGCGCACCTTGAACTGCGTGCAGCGTCAATGTGCGACTGGGCGTCGGTTGTCGCGGCCCACTGACCGCTGTTGCCGCTGCGTCACCCGCAAAAGGTGCCGCAAAAGGTGCCGCAAAAGGTGCCGCAAAATTAGGTCCTTCGATGTTTCTGCGCCGACTGCGAGAGCCGTGCGACGGGCCTCCTCTTGGCACGCGCCTCGCGGTGGCGAGGGCGATTCAAGGGGTGGCAACGCCGATCTCAGTGACCTACTTCTTCTTGATCGCAGTGCGGCGCGGACCCTTACGGGTGCGGGCATTGGTGTGGGTTCGCTGCCCGCGAACAGGCAGGCCTTTGCGGTGACGCAAGCCACGGTAGCAGCCCAAGTCCATCAATCGCTTGATGTCCATTGCAATCTGCCGGCGAAGATCGCCCTCGACTTTGTACTGGTTTTCCAGAACATCGCGGATGCGGACCACGTCCACTTCCGTCAGGTCATCCGCCTTGCGGCTGAGCGGAACGCCAGCTTTGTTGCACACTTCGACGGCGACCCGAGGGCCAACGCCATAAATCGAGCGCAACGCGATCTCAATCCGCTTTGTGCGGGGCAGGTCAACACCTGCGATACGTGCCATGATCGTCTCCTGACAGTGAATTAACCGAGTGCATCTCGCGGCAGCCCGGCCAGAATTAGTCTATCCTTGCCGTTGCTTATGCTTGGGCGTAATGCAAATCACGCGCACAATGCCGCGACGCTTCACAACGCGGCACTTGTCGCAGATTGGTTTGACAGAGGCTCGTACTTTCATCGGATTACCTTTCGTTGCGACCACATACCCAATTTGCCTGGTCACTTGACTACTGATTTTGGCCCTATGCCCTTTCACAGGAAGCAGCAGGGGGGCGGCAGTATACACTCATTTTGAAATTTGGGAAGCACCAATCTTCGGAAATCGCTGACTCCCCGCACGCCTTGCCTTGCCCAATCGACCCAATGGGCGCCTGCCTCAATGTCCAAACTGGTGCCCAGAGTCCATACCAAATGCAAAAGTGCACAACGCTCCGTGCTCTGTACTTCGCGTCGCACCGGCCGCACCAAAGTGCACGCTTGAGCACGGCCGCAATTCACGGCGATTGCACGGCGATTGCACGGCGATTGCACGGCGTATTGACTGCCGACTCTGAGCTAGACCGCCGAGCTGATCGACAGTGCATGAGGCGAAGTACGCTCAGGCGTGCCTGAACTGCCTTGACCCGTTCTCGCCATCACTTCGCGCGGTAGGTAATCCGACCCCGCGTCAAATCGTAAGGGCTCAGCGCCACTTTGACCTTATCGCCTGGCAAGATTCGAATAAAATGCATGCGCATTTTGCCCGAAACGTGAGCCAGCACCTTATGGCCATTGTCCAATTGTACGCGAAACATCGCGTTAGGCAGTGGTTCGAGCACTGTGCCTTCCACTTCGATGGCGTCGTCTTTCGACATCCAACTCCTTACCGACCTGCGCCGAGAACTACCGAATTTCTGCCATGATAATCGCCCAATCTGGGCGGCCTGTGCAACGCCAATGCGCGCGATCAGGTTGCAAATCCATAGCGGCGCATGACCGCGACCGCGGCTTTTAGAACGACCTCAGGGGGTAGGTTGCCATCCACTTTCTCAATGACTGACCCGTAACGCTGGACCAGCGGCGCGGTTTGCACCGCAAATGCGTCCAGACGCTTGCGAATCGTCGCGTCATGGTCGTCCGACCGATGGACCAACGTGCCGCCGCAGCGATCGCAAATTCCATCGGCCAGTGGCGGCGCGAACTCAATATGGTGCACGCTGCCGCAGGCTGGACAAGTCCGTCGACCGCTCAGGCGCCGCACGACGCTTTCATTAGGCACATCGATAAACAGGACCAAGTCCGGCCCCAGCCCCTCGGTCGCCAACGCATCGGCCTGAGGCAGGGTGCGTGGAAAGCCATCGAGTAGGAATCGCGGAGAGCCATCGGTATTGCGACAATCCTTGGCCTGAACGCGATCGGAGATCAGCCGCACCATGACCTCGTCGGGCACCAGCGCGCCCCGATCCATGAAGCTCTTCGCCAGCATGCCGACATCGGTGCCGGCTACTACAGCTGCACGCAACATGTCGCCGGTGCTCAAGTGAATTAAGCCAAACCGATCAACAAGACCCTTGGCTACCGTCCCCTTGCCTGCGCCAGGCGCGCCGACCAGAATGATCTTTTGGGCAATTCGAGGGTTCATCGCGGACCTAGTTGCACAGCGCACCTTTATTCACCGGACGCGGACTCTCACCCACCGGACGCGGACTTTCACCCACCAGACGCGGACTTTCACTCAATGAACGACGCCGAATCGGCCACTTCACATGGGCGCTGAACGGTGTGCCGCTTGGTTGTCACTGCAGCGACGAATCCGTAGCTAGTTAGCCAGCTTGCGACCCATCCAGCACTTTCGCCGCCTGCTGCGACTCGCCAATTGGAGGTGGACTCAATCTCAGACTTCGTCGGTGCGGCGCCCGCGAATGCGAGGCCCCCGTTCGCCGCCGAAACTTTCGTAAGAGCGGCTAATCAAATGGCTTTCGATTTGCTTGGCGGTGTCCATCGCGACCCCGACCACAATCAGTAGTGACGTTCCACCGTAATAAAATGGTACGTTGAAATTACTCTGCAAAAGCGTTGGCAACACACAAACGCTGCTGATGTAGAGCGCGCCCCCAAAGGTGATGCGCGAAAGTACACGGTCGATGTACTGAGCGGTGTCGTTGCCGGCGCGGACGCCGACCACAGCGCCGCCGCCCTTGCGCAAATTGTCAGCAATATCCACGGAGTTGAAGGTCACTGCGGTGTAGAAGTAGCAGAAGAATACGATAAGCGCGACGTACATCGCGTTGTAGAGGATTCGGCCCGGTGACAGCGCATTGACCACGCCAACCATAAAGCTGGCGTCGGGGAAGAAATTGGCCACTGTTGCCGGAAACATCAGGATCGATGAGGCGAAAATCGGCGGAATCACCCCAGCCGAGTTGACCTTGAGCGGCAAATACGAGTTGGCGGCCGCCACCGTCTGTCGATTGACTGTCCGCTTGGCGTATTGGACCAAAATGCGGCGCTGGGCACTCTCGAAATAGACGATTACCGCGATCACGACTACGACTAACACCGCAATCAGCAGCAACACGGGCACTGCGATCTGGCCGTTCCGGACGAGCTCCCAAGTCTGGCGAACTGCGCTAGGCAAACCGGCGACAATACCGGCGTAAATGACCAATGAAATTCCGTTGCCAATCCCGCGCTCGGTGATCTGCTCGCCCAACCACATGATAAACGTGGTACCAGTGGTCAGCGACAATACGCACAACACGCGGAATCCCCAGCCGCCGTTCTGGACTACGCCGCCCATTGCCGCGGTGTTCATGCCTTCCAGCCAAATCGCCAAGGCAGTACCCTGAATTAGCGACAGAATCACGCAACCGTAGCGCGTGAACTGGTTGATCCTTCGTCGTCCGGCTTCGCCTTCTTTGTTGAGGCGTTCAACCGCAGGCACAACCACCGTCAGCAACTGCAAGATAATACTGGCAGAAATGTAAGGCATAATGCCCAGTGCAAAGATCGACACTTGCTGCAGAGCACCGCCAGAAAATAGGTCGATGAGGCCCATCAGGCCGCCGCCCTGAGTGTTCATGTAGTCGGCCATGACATGCCGATCCACGCCGGGGACCGTCACAAACACGCCGATACGATAAATCGCCAACATCGCTAACGAAAACAGCACGCGGTTCTTGAGTTCCGGCACTTTGGCGATGTTTTGCAGCACATTGGCCACGTGGACCTCTCGAAATAGCGAGCTAGCGAAATCTGGCCATGGCCAAGTTGGCCACTACCAATGCCTGCCGATGCGCAGACTGTTTAAGCCTGTTTCGCAGCAATGGGTGGCTCGCAACTGCCGCCGGCCTGCGCAATCTTGGCTTGGGCAGTTTGGCTAAACTTGTGGGCCACAATGACCAAAGGGCGATCCAAGTTGCCATCGCCCAAGATTTTGACGCCGTCCCAGTTGCCGCGCACCAAGCCGACGGCCCGCAAGGCCATTTCGTCGATGCGGCTGTTGGCTTCAAAAACAACTAAGTCGCCGACATTGACCGGCGCAAACCGGGTGCGGAAAATGTTGGTAAAGCCGATCTTGGGCAACCGCCGCTGAATCGGCATTTGGCCACCCTCGAACGAATTGCCGACGTCGGGGGACTTGCGGGACAGCTGACCTTTGTGCCCCTTGCCCGCAGTCTTGCCCTGTCCAGAGCCAGGTCCACGGCCCAAGCGCTTGGTCTGGCGATTCGCGCCGCGTGGCGCCTGCAAATTGCTAAGTTCTTTCATGATATTCTACCCTTCCATTCGGCGCCAGCAGCGAATCCTGCGGCAAATCCTGCGGCAAATCCTGCGGCAAATCCTGCGGCAAACCCTGCGGCAAACCCTGCAGCAAACCCTGCAGCAATCCAGCCGCGCTGCCAAGGCGCATGATCGCGCTTGTGCCAAAAAACCACTCAACGCACAGTCCTAGGCCAGCAGTCGTTGGGCGACCGGCCATGGATTGGGGGCGCAAGTATAAGCGTGAGTCCCAGTTGCGGCAAGGGCAGTCCAAAGTAACCGCCGGCAATCTGTGCACGGCGACTCGCTAGCTGCGCAATGCCTCGACTGTCTTACCCAGCCGCGCCGCGACGTCTTCCGCAGTGCGCAGCTGGCGCAAAGCGGCCATCGTGGCCCGAACAACGTTATGCGGGTTGTTGCTGCCGATGCATTTGGTCACTACATCGCGCACGCCAGCTTGCTCCAGCACTGCGCGCACAGCACCGCCGGCGATGACGCCTGTGCCTTTTCCGGCAGGCTTGAGTAGAACCTGGCCAGCCCCATAGTGCCCGAGCACGTCGTGTGGGATTGAGCCCTTGACCATCGGGACCAGAAACATTTGTTTCTTGGCCTGGTCAGTGCCTTTGCGAATGGCCTCAGGGACTTCGGACGCCTTGCCCAAGCCCACCCCAACGGAACCTTTGCCGTCGCCTACGACGATCAGGGCCGAGAAGCTGAAACGCCGACCGCCCTTGACCACCTTCGCAGTGCGGTTAATGGCGACGGTCGCGCTGCTGAAATCGTCTTTTTCGCCCTGTTGCGCGTCATTGCGGCGCGGCTGGCGTGGCTCGCGGTTGCCGCGATTTTCTTTGGTTGGTTCCGACATGACTTATTGCTCCTGCGCCGTTGCGTCGCCCGCTTCGGTGCCTGATTCGGTGCCTGATTCGGTGCCTGATTCGGTGCCACCTTCTGAGCCCGTGTGACCCTCTTTGGTCAACAAGCCGGATTCGTGGGCTGCCTTGGACACCGCTGCGACGCGGCCAGTGTAATGGAATCCATTGCGGTCAAATACCAGCTTAGTGATGCCCTTGGCCAGAGCGCGCTCGGTTGCCAATTTGCCCACTGCGGCAGCGATCGCGGATTTGTTGCCCTCTAGCGAACGCAAGGCGGGTTCCAGCGACGACGCTGCTGCCAAGGTTGCCCCTGATTCATCATCAATAATCTGGATGTAGATGTGCTTGGCTGAGCGAAACACGGACATCCGCGGCCGATCTGCAGTCCCTTTGAGACGAAAGCGCATGCGAACTTTGCGTTGTTCGCGCGCATTGACGTAGCGCTTGATGGACATGAACAATTCCTTGTCTTGCGCCGCCGACACTTGCGGTGGTGGCGCGATTTACTTTGCTGCTGTTCGCCGATGCAAGTCGTCTTGCACTGCGGCGCGGGGGGCGGATCCCCACGCCGGACAACGCCGCGAACAATTTGCGCAAGTTCGAGCCAACCCGAACCAATGCCGCCGTAGAAAACTACTTCTTCTTGCCGCCCTTGCCGCCAGACTTGCCGGCTTTTTGGCGCACTTTCTCGTTGGTGTAGCGAATACCCTTGCCCTTGTAGGGCTCAGGAGCTCGTAGCGCTCGAATATTGGCCGCGGCCTGACCGAGTACTTCCTTGTCGATCGAAGTCAACTCCAAGTGGGTGAACTTTTCGATCTTGCACTCCACACCCTTGGGCAGCACAAAGTGCACGGGATGGGAGAAACCGATCGAAAACTTGATCGACTGGCCAATCAGTTCAGCCTTAAAACCGACGCCCAAGATGTCAATTTCGCGCTTGTAGCCGAGGGTGACGCCCTGAACCATATTGCGGAAAAGGTTGCGGCCTAAGCCGTGCAACGCCTTGCCACTACGCGTGTTTTCCACTGCGTGGACCAGGACTTGTCCCTGTTGCTGCTCAAAAGTCACGCCCTTGAATTGCCGTGTTAGCGCCCCGAGCGGGCCACTGACAGTCACCGCTTCGCCGGCAACCTTGACGCTCACTTTGGCTGGCAATTGAACCGGCGCCTTGCCGACGCGCGATTCGACGAACTTGGAAGCTGGCTTGCTGGTGGTCTCGGCACTCATAGCGTCTCCTGGCCCCTGGGGTTTGACCTGCGCAGCGCGCGCAGCAAATTCGGCTGGCCGTTCGGTTGGGCGACTTCGCTGCGCCGCAACCATCAAGTGAAAATGGGCGATATGGGCCACAGGTGCGACTTAGCAGCGGATTCGCTGTCGGCGCCGGCTACCCAACCAGTGGCCCTACCAAATCGTACACAGCAACTCGCCGCCGACATTCATCTTGCGAGCTTTGCTGCCCGTCATGACGCCGGAAGAGGTCGACAAGATCGCGATGCCAAGGCCATTCTTGACTTTGGGAATCTCCGAAACTTGCACGTATTTGCGCTGGCCTGGCCGCGACACCCGGCGCAAGCCTGAAATCGCATTGGTCTTGTCGGCGCAGTAACGCAGGGTCAACACCAAACTCGATTGGGGCGCTTCGCCGATATCTTCTACGAGTTCAGTTACATAACCTTCCTCGTGCAAGATGCCGGCGATCGCTTTGACCGTGTTCGATGTGGGCACCGAGACACTGCCGTGGCGAGCCAAAATGGCATTGCGTACGCGGGTCAAGAAGTCGGAAATGGGGTCAGAGGTTGGCATGGCTCACTCTCTCAAAATGCGGATAATGACTCTGGTTGGCACTAGCGGTGGGGCGTGCGCGGCAGGGCCGGCGAAACGCAATTTGCGTTCACCTGTCCTTGGCGCACCGCCGATTTACCACGAGGCTTTGGTTACGCCGGGCAACTCGCCGCGAACGGCCAACTGGCGAAAGCAAATACGGCACAGGCCGAACTTGCGCATAAATGCCTTGGGGCGGCCACAGCGCTGGCAGCGACTGTGCTGGCGCGTGGTGAATTTCGGCGCGCGGCTGGCGGCGATGATTTTGCTGGTCTTGGCCATGGTGGTTTGCTCGTGTTGAAAGGAAACAGTGAATCAGAGACGCGGTGCGACACCGGGCGCCGTTATTTGCGAAACGGCATGCCCAATGCTGCCAACAGCGCCTTGCTAAGTGCGTCATCGTCGGCAGTGGTGACCAGCGTGATGTTCATACCGCGCACCTTGTCGACCTGATCATAGTTGATTTCAGGAAAAATAATCTGTTCCTTCAAGCCCATCGTGAAATTACCGCGGCCATCAAAGCCCTTAGGGCTGACACCACGGAAGTCGCGTACGCGGGGCAACGCAATGGTCACCAGCCGGTCGAGAAATTCCCACATGCGCTCGCGGCGCAGCGTGACCTTGGCACCGATCGGCTGATTCTCGCGCAGCTTGAAGTTGGCGATGGACTTGCGCGAACGGGTCACGATTGGCTTTTGCCCAGACAAAAGGGTCAATTGCTCCACGGCCTTGTCGATAATCTTGGGATTTTGCGTTGCTTCGCCCAGGCCAAAATTGATCACAATCTTTTGCAGCCGGGGCACTTGCATGGCGTTCTTGAGGCTAAACTCTTCGGTGAGCTTGCCAATCACTTCTTTCTTGTAAATTTCAGCTAGTCGCGCTGCCATTTCTATTCTACCTCGCTCGCCGATTGCGAACCTTGCTTCCGCTCCAGTCTGCGCCAGCCTCCCTGGCTGACGACTGATGCGCTGGACGGACTCCCCGTTGTTTAGCTGCCCAACGCCGCGATTAGTTGCCCAACACAGCGATTGGTTGCCCGATGGGTCCAGATATTACTGAACCGGATCAATCACTTCACCAGTCTTGTGCACAACACGGACCTTTTGCGGACCTTTGGCGGTTTCGACTGTCTGAAAGCCAACGCGCACTGGTTTGCCAGTGGTCGGGCTGATCAGCGCTACGTTGCTCACGTGCAAGGGAGCCTCACGGTCCTTGATGCCGCCTTCTTCGCCTTCGCGGCGGGCCTTGACGTGCTTGCGCATCATGTTCTGGCCTTCGACAATAACAGCTTCGCCATCGCGGGCCATGCGCAATACCGTGCCTGTCTGCCCTTTGTCTTTGCCGGCAATGATGGCGACTTTGTCACCTTTGCGAATCTTGCGCATATCGATCCTCGTCTGTCTCTGCCCTTTTCGGGCGCTGATTCGGGCTCAAGCGGTCTAGGTTGGCCGCAGGCTTCGGCGTGGGCGGTGAACTACAGAACTTCAGGTGCCAAGGACACGATCTTAGTGAACTTTTTGGCGCGCAATTCACGAGCCACGGGTCCAAAGATGCGGGTCCCTACCGGTTCCTTCTGGTTGTTGATCACCACGGCCGCGTTGCCGTCGAACTTGATATAGCTGCCGTCCTCGCGGCCGACTTCCTTGGTGGTACGGACGATAACGGCCTTGACGACGTCGCCCTTCTTGACCTTGGCTTTTGGCAATGCTTCACGCACCGAGCACACAACAATGTCGCCAAGCGACGCGTACTTGCGCTTGCTGCCGCCCAACACTTTGATGCAGCGCAATTGCTTGGCGCCAGAATTGTCCGCCACAGTCAGGTAGGTTTCTTGCTGGATCATGGTCGGCTCCTTGCCCTGTGTTGATCTGCTCGAGCGCCGTTTAGGTGGGTGCGCGCTCTAAATTAGTGGGCCTGCGCCCTTTGCTACTCTGCTCCTGCCGCGCCTGAGCTGGCCTGAGCTCTGAGTCCGTTGGCCTGATCGGCCATCCTTTACTCAGATTGTCCGATTAGCCCAGCTTCTTGCGCAGCGTCGAGCGATACACCCAGCGCTTGTGGCGCGACAGTGGCCGGCATTCTTCAATGACCACTTGGTCGCCGACCGCGCAGTTGCTGTGCTCGTCGTGCGCCATGTATTGGGCCCGACGGCGGACGTACTTGCGGTACTTGGTGTGCAAGAACACCCGCGTAACGCTGATAACGGCGGTTTTTTCCATCTTGGTCGACACCACGATGCCGGTCATGCGACGGCGGTGGCGGTCCAAGTGGTTGCCGTGGCTGGCAGCATCAGGGCTTGAGGTGACGGCTTCACCGGGGGCGTCAATCATTTCGGCAGTATCGCTCATGGCTGTGGTCTCGCTCAGTGGTTGTATCGGCGCAGGTCTTGACAGGCAACGGCAGTGAACCGAATGCTCGGCTAGTTGATCCCAAGTTCAATTTCGCGCAAACGCGTCGACACTCGGGCCAATTCGCGGCGGGTTGTCCGCAGCCGAATCTGGCTTTGCAATTGCTTGGTATGAAGCTGGAAACGCAGGCGAAACAGCTCATCGCGCAATTCAGTCTCGCGCTTTTGCAATTCGGTCTGTGTCAACTCTTTGATCACTTGCTTTTTCATAGGATTTCTCCGCGACTGATGACCTTGCACTTGATCGGCAGCTTGTAGGCAGCGTCGCCAAGCGCCTTGATGGCAACTTGTGGCTCGTCCGACTGAATCTCGTACATCATGGTACCTGGCTGAACGACCGCAACCCAATGGTCCGGTGGTCCTTTGCCCTTACCCATCCGAGTTTCCAAGGGCTTCTTGGTCACCGGCTTTTGCGGGAAGATCCGAATCCAGACTCGAGCATCGCGCTTCATCTTGCGGGTCATCGAGATACGGGCGGCCTCAATCTGGCGGCTGGTGAGCCAGCCACATTCAAGGGCCATCAGGCCGAAGTTGCCGAACGACACTTCACTGCCGACATGGGCCAGCCCGCGTGAACTGCCCTTCATTACTTTGCGCCATTTTACGCGCTTAGGTGCCAACATGGCAATACCTCTCTAAAATCTTGGGTCGGGCTTGTACCGACTGTCGCGTCGATGCTCGACGCCGGGTCGTCCAGCGGATAGTTAGCCAGTTATTGGGCCCGCGCAGCTGCGGCCGTACCGCGCTCCGACAAGATGTCGCCGTGGTAAATCCATGTTTTGACACCGATGATGCCGTAGGTGGTCTTGGCCAACGCCTCGCCGTACTGGATGTCGGCGCGCAGAGTGTGCAAAGGCACGCGGCCTTCGCGGTACCACTCATAACGGCCCATTTCGGCGCCGCCCAGTCGACCTGAGCAGGCAACGCGAATGCCCTTGATGCCAAACTTTTGGGCTGACTGCATGGCTTTGCGCATCGCCCGTCGAAATGCCACTCGGCGTTCCAACTGGGTCGCGATATTCTCAGCCACCAACTGGGCATCCGTCTCCGCTCGGCGCACTTCGTGAATGGTCAGGACGATCTCGCCCTTGACCATTTTCTGCAACTGAGCCTTGAGTTTTTCATGCTCCTTGCCCTTGGGACCAATGAGAATGCCTGGCCGTGCGGTATGCACCCCAACTCGAATCTGACGCGCGCGGCGCTCGATGTCGACTTTGGCGATGCCGGCGTGGTTCATCTTTTCCTTGATCATCTTGCGGATGGCCAAGTCCTCGTGCAGCCACGCACGATAGTTTTTTTCTTCGAACCACTTCGAGTTCCAACTGCGAATTACGCCAAGGCGTAGTCCATTTGGATGGCTTTTTTGTCCCACGGTTGCCTCTCTCACTCCCCTGTGCCGTGACAGCTACAAGGTCAAGGTTTCTGGTCCAGTTGTCGGCTGGCTTATAGGCCAAAGCCGAGCTGTAGCGTCACATGACTGGTTTTCTTCAGGATTCGCGTCGCGCGTCCTTGCGCGCGGGGCGTCCACCGCTTCATCATCTCGGCCTGGTCGACAAAGATGGTCTGCACCACGAGTTCGTCGACGTCCAACCCTTCATTTTGCTCGCGCGCATTGGCGACCGCACTGAACAGCAGCTTGCGCAGCGGCTCTGCAGCCCCACGCGGGGTGAACGCCAGCAAGTCCAGAGCCTTACCCGCAGACTTGCCGCGGATCTGGTCGGCGACCACGCGCACTTTCCGCGGCGCAATGTGCAAGCCCTTGAGCCGAACGGGCGCGAACCCTTTCACTCCCGAGGTCTCTTCGGTCGCGTCGACTTGGAGTTCCGTATCGTTTTGAGTGTCATCCATGACCTACTCTCCCAGTTCCAATTCGGCCGATTCTTACAAACTTGTTCAGCGAGCTTGTTTGGCACGCTAACTTGCCACGCTTATCTGGCACGCTTGTTCGGTCGCCCACCGTGCGATCGCAGCCAAACACTTGCGTCCGCGACCATTGTTGAGGCGGCGAGTTGCCGCACTCGCTAAGTTGCTACTTCTTCTTCACTTTCTTGTCGGCGCTATGGCCATAGAAGGTGCGAGTCGGTGAGAATTCACCCATCTTGTGCCCAACCATATTCTCAGTCACAAACACCGGCACGAACTTTTTGCCGTTGTGGACCATGAAATTTAGCCCAACAAAGTCGGGATAAATGGTAGAACGCCGCGACCATGTCTTGATCGGCCGCTTGTTGTTGCTGCGGTTGGCGTCTTCCACCTTGGACTTGAGGTGGCCATCGACAAAGGGATTTTTCTTGACTGAACGGGGCATGGATTACCTCGAGATCTCTAATGGCACTAGTCGGTATGAGCCGGACGGATGCCGGTTAGCGAACGCCTTTGGGCCGACGGGCCACAATCAGGTGATTGGTGCGCTTGTTCTTGCGCGTCTTGGGGCCCTTCGTCTTCCAGCCCCACGGTGAAGTCGGATGGCGGCCACCCGAAGTGCGGCCTTCACCACCGCCCAAGGGGTGGTCGACCGGGTTCATGGCCACGCCGCGCACGTTCGGACGGATGCCCAACCAGCGCGAGCGACCGGCTTTGCCAAGATTGATCTTGTCGTGGTCGATATTGCTTGTTTGGCCGATGGTAGCCCGGCAATCTTTGGTGACCTTGCGCAGTTCACCGGAGGGAAGCCGCAACAGGGCGTGCTTGCCTTCTTTGGCCATCAACTGGGCAGAAGTGCCGGCAGAGCGGCAAACTTGGCCACCTTTACCTGGCTGCAGCTCGATGTTGTGCACCATTGTGCCGACCGGAATCGCTTCCAGTGGCAAGGTGTTGCCTGGCTGGATATCCGCGTTTTTGCTCGAAATTACCGCGTCGCCGACTTTGAGGCCAACCGGAGCGATGATGTAGCGCTTTTCGCCATCGGCATAGTTGAGCAAGGCGATGCGAGCGGAGCGGTTCGGATCGAATTCAATAGTAGCGACTTTGGCCGGCACGGCCACCTTGTCGCGCTTGAAATCGATGATGCGGTAATGGCGTTTGTGACCGCCGCCGCGATGCCACACGGTGATACGACCGGTGTTGCCGATGCCCTTAGGGCCGCCAAGCGGTGCCAGCAGTGGCTCGTAGGCTTTGCTCGTCGTGATGTCGGCAAAGTCGTCCAGCTTGAGCTGCCGCGTGCCAGCGGAAACAGGTCGAAAGTACTTGATGCCCATGGGTTCCCTCGTTTGGGTGCCGGAATGCGAATACGGGGTGCGCCCGGCTTGTACGGCCTAGCGCGGTTCGTTAGCTAGCTTAGGCCACGAAATAGTCAATCGTCTGACCGGCGACCACCTTGACGAACGCCTTCTTGGTTTGTGCCCGAACGCCACTGTGCTTGCCGACGCGGCGGGCCTTGCCCAGCAACTGCATCGTCCGCACTTCTTCCACTTTGACGCCGAGCAATTGCTCAACAGCCTGCTTAATCATTTGCTTATTAGCCGCGCGGTGAACCTGAAACGCGTAAACGTTTTCTGTGCTGGCCACGATGGTGTTTTTTTCGGAAGACAGTGGTTTTTCAAGAACTTGGGTCAAATGCAGTGCCATGATTTCCTCGCGATTCTGGGCCCTGGATGCAGAGCACCGCAGTTGCCTTGGGTTCTTCGGCCGTTACGCCAAGCGTTCTTCCAATGCCTTGACGCCATCGACGGTCAACACGAGTCGGTCGTACTTGAGTACGTCGTACACGTTGACGCCTTCGGCGCGGATGTACTTGGCCGACGGCAGATTGCGGATCGATTTGTGCAGCGCGCCCTCTTCGTTGCGGGTCACAATCAGGGCATTGCTGGCCCCCAATCGCGCCAGCGTCGCCGCCGCTTCCTTGGTCTTGGGCAGAGCCATCGCCATCGCATCGACAACGATCAATTCACCATTGGCAAACCGCAACGACAGTGCTGAACACAGCGCGGCACGCCGAGCCTGACGCGGCATCGTGTAGCTGTAGTCGCGCGGGTGCGGGCCGTGGGCGATACCGCCGTGCACGAAAATTGGCGCCTTGCGCGAACCGTGGCGGGCATTGCCCGAGCCTTTTTGCTTGTAAGTCTTGCGTGTTGTGCCGTGAACCGTCGACCGAGTCTTGGTCGAGTGGGTGCCCTGACGCCGATTGGCAAGTTGGTTGCGCACCATCTCCCAATGCAAATGCGGCTTGACTTCGGCGCCAAACACTTCGTCATCGAGATCGAGCTCGCCGACCACTTGGGCTTGGGTGTTCAGGATGTTCATCTTGGGCATGGCTGCCTCTCTCTTCCGTTGTGCGCTTGTGGGCGTGTGCGCTTGTGGGCGTGTGCGCTTGTGGGCGTGTGCGCTTGCTGACGTTTGGCGCTGCTGACGTTTGGCGCTGCTGAGCTGTGTGGCTCTGGGGCCTAGTGGCCTGCGGGCGGCGGTGATCTGGCGAGTAGGGACTCAATGGCCCTGCGGCCGAAGGCGAGACTGGATTGCGGCGCTGCGTCAGGGCGCTGCGCTGGTCACCTCGTCGTTCGTGTTCAGGTCTTGATCTCGACAGCCACGCCAGCGGCGAGGTCAAGCTTCATCAAGGCATCCAGCGTCTGCTGAGTCGGATCGAGAATGTCGATCAGGCGTTTATGCGTGCGCACTTCAAACTGCTCGCGGCTCTTCTTGTCGACGTGCGGAGACCGCAACACCGTGTAACTGTTGATGCGAGTGGGCAAAGGAATGGGCCCAGCAACATGCGCACCCGTAGTGCGAACTGTGCTGATGATTTCGCTAACCGACTGATCGAGAAGCTTGAAATCGTAGGCTTTGAGGCGGATGCGAATGCGTTGGCCGGCCATGGTAGTTCTCCGAGCGATACTCGCTGGGTGGGGACAAAGCGGCTAGTGGGTGCCGCTGGGTTGGGTTTGCCTGTGGTTGAGGACTAACCCTTGTTTTTCAAGATTTCCTGCAGGATCGAGGCTGGAGCCGCTGCGTAGTGCGAAAACTGCATCGTGTAGGTGCCGCGGCCTTGAGTACGCGAGCGCAAGTCTGTGGCATAGCCAAAAGTCTCGCCCAGCGGGACTTCGCCCGTAATCACCCGCACGCCGCCCCGCTCATCCAAGTTGGTGATGCGGCCGCGGCGGCTGTTAAGGTCGCCAATAATGTCACCCATGTAGTCTTCTGGGACTTCGATCTCGATGCCGAAGATGGGCTCTAGCAATTGGCACTTGGCTTTGGAGCAGGCCTCTTTGAAGGCCATCGACGCGCAAATCCGAAACGCCATTTCGCTCGAGTCCACGTCGTGGTACGAGCCAAAGAACAGCGTGGCCTTCATGTCGACCATCGGATAGCCGGCCAAGTGACCATTGGTCATGGCGTCCTTGATGCCCTTGTCGACTGCGGGAATGAACTCTTTGGGCACCGCGCCGCCCTTGATTTCGTCGACAAACAAGTAGCCGCCACCGGGTGGCTGCGGTTCGAGTCGGATGCAAATGTGCGCGAATTGGCCCTTGCCGCCGCTCTGCTTGGCGTACTTGTGATCCACTTCGGCCATCTGGGTGACCGTTTCGCGGTAGGCGACTTGCGGCCGACCCACCTTGGCGTGGACCTTGAACTCGCGCTTGAGGCGGTCGACGATGATTTCCAAGTGCAATTCGCCCATGCCGGCAATGAGCGTCTGAGCGGTCTCTTCGTCGGTGTAGAACTTGAACGACGGATCTTCGCGGGCCAACTTGGCCAGACCCATCGACAGTTTTTCTTCCTCGGCTTTGTTTTCGGGCTCAATGGCGACCGAGATCACCGGATCGGGGAACTTCATCAGTTCCAACGCGATCGGGTCCTTGGCATCGCACAGCGTATGGCCGGTAATGGTGTCGCGCAAACCAGCCACGGCAACGATGTCGCCGGCGAAAGCCTCTTTGATGTCTTCACGCTTGTTGGCGTGCATCTTCATGATGCGGCCAATGCGCTCACCCTTGCCGGTGTTGGCATTGAGGACCTGGTCGCCGACCACCATAGCGCCTGAGTAGATGCGGACGTAGGTCAAGTGGCCAATGAACGGGTCCGTCCACAGCTTGTACGCGAGCCCGCAGAACGGTACGTCGTCTTTGGCTTCGCGGTGCAGTTCTGCGCCAGCGTTGCGTTCGCTTTCAGGCACTTGACCTTTGACCGGCGGAATGTCTACCGGGCTGGGCAAGTAGTCCACCACCGAATCGAGCAACTGCTGCACGCCCTTGTTTTTGAACGCAGAACCACCGATGACAGGGATCATCGCCATCGCAAGGACGCCCTTACGTATCAGCGACTTGAGCTCGTCAGCGCCGATATCTTCGCCAGACAGGTAGCGCTCCATCGCGTCGTCGTCTTGTTCGACCGCGGCTTCCAGCAAATACTTGCGGGCCTCCGCAGCTTCTTCATTCAAGGCCTCCGGAATGTCGATCACATCCCAGCGTGCCCCCTGATTGGCGTCGTCAAAGATCAGGGCCTTCATCGTGACCAAGTCAACGATACCCTTAAAGTTTTCTTCAGCACCAATCATCATCATCAGCGGCACGGCGCGCGCACCTAAGCGATCCCGAATTTCGCCGATGACTTTGTTGAAGTTGGCCCCAGTGCGGTCCATCTTGTTGACGAATGCGATGCGCGGCACACGATAGCGATCAGCCTGCCGCCATACCGTTTCGGACTGCGGTTGTACGCCACCGACTGCACAGAACACAGCGACCGCGCCGTCGAGCACCCGCAGCGACCGCTCCACTTCGATGGTAAAATCGACGTGGCCGGGGGTATCGATGATGTTGATTGTCTTGCCCTTCCACTGGCACTGGGTGGCGGCGGAAGTAATGGTGATGCCGCGCTCTTGCTCTTGCTCCATGAAGTCCATGGTCGCCGCGCCGTCATGGACTTCGCCGATCTTGTGTACCCGACCCGTGTAGAACAGGATGCGCTCAGTCGTAGTAGTCTTGCCGGCATCAATGTGGGCCATGATGCCAATGTTGCGAAAGTGTTGCAGCGGGACGGTGCGAGGCACGATGAACTCTCAGTGCGCTATAACCGGCGCGCATCGGTGAAGGTGCGCGGGATGGAGGTGCGCCAGACGATTTGGTTGGGCCGCAGTGAAGGGGCCGAACAGAAAGTAGCTGTTGTCTTTGGGTTACCAGCGGTAGTGGGCGAATGCTTTGTTGGCTTCGGCCATGCGGTGCACGTCTTCGCGCTTCTTGACAGCCGAACCGCGACCTTGAGCCGCGTCAAGGATTTCATTGGCCAGTTTTTCGACCATGCCTTTTTCGCCACGGGCGCGCGCTGCTGCGATCAGCCAGCGCATTGCCAGCGCTCCCCGGCGCTCGGGCCGGATTTCAACAGGTACCTGATAGTTGGAGCCACCGACGCGCCGCGATTTGACTTCAACGGCGGGACGGACGTTTTCCAGTGCCAATTTAAACAGTTTGACCGGTTCGTCTTTGGCGCGGCTTTCCACACGCTCAAGAGCGGCATACAGCACGCCCTCAGCGGTCGACTTCTTGCCGTCAAGCATCAGGCAGTTGGCAAACTTACCGACCATCTGGTCACCGTATTTCGGATCGCGTTGGACGGGGCGGTGCGGTACTTCGCGGCGACGGGGCATGTCAACTCCTCAGGCTCAGGCACTTTGGTTGGGCCCGAAATCTTTGGCCAATGGGACTCTTCCGTAATTCGTGATTCGGCAGGCTACTTCGAGTTCGTGATTCGGCAGGCTACTTCTTGGTCGTCTTGGTGGCGGCGCCTTCTTTGGGCCGCTTGGCGCCGTACTTGCTACGGCTCTTGAAGCGACCAGCCACGCCGGTAGTGTCCAGCGAACCGCGGACAATGTGATACCGAACGCCTGGCAGGTCTTTAACCCGGCCGCCGCGAATCAACACAATGGAGTGCTCTTGCAGATTGTGACCGACGCCAGGAATGTACGAGGTCACTTCCATGCCGTTGGACAAGCGAACACGGGCGACCTTGCGCAGAGCCGAGTTCGGTTTCTTGGGCGTAGTCGTGTAGACGCGAGTGCACACGCCACGGCGCTGCGGACAGGAGTCGAGGGCCGGCGATTTGGTCTTGCGGTGCTTATCGGCACGGCGTTCGCGAACGAGTTGGTTGATGGTGGGCATCTGCGGCAGGCTCCTGGATTCAAACTGGTGTGCACGCGGGCTCTAGCACCGGCGCACTTCAAAAAAGTCACCCAGTTTCAGCGGGTTGCATCTTTGACTGACCGACTAACTGCCCGAAAGGGGCAGGCTTGGGCAAGACAAAGCTACAGCCCGAGCCAACGTCGCGATAATGCTATCGCGGGGCGTTGACCGGTGCGGCGTTTGCGACATTGCGCGGAGGCTTTCCGCATCAGTGTGCCGCTTCGCCCGAATCACCAAGAAGAGTCTGGCCACCAAATGAAACGGCGTCCCTCCGCGTGTAGCGGGTTAAACGTCCGTTTTTGGCGCCCATCGTTCCTTCGCGGAGGGCCGGGTCCATATAGGCCACGGCCACTTGCAGCGCTTCATGATCTGCCAGCGATATCGCCGGCGGTGATCACGTTGAGTCGGGTGTTCCGGCTCGATTTGGGCGCTGCGAAGGCTCCTTTCCCGATGAGTGAACTGGCCGTGTTGGCGGCCAGCGAACGCACGCAACCGGTTGGGTTGCGGCGTGGGGGCGAAAGTTTACGCCCGTAGCGAAATCGTGTCAACAAGCAATTTGCGCCGAACAAGATGAACCGTGGTGGTCAACCGCCAGCGCGACTATTCCCGCCAGATAAACTTCCAAGGGTGGCGCTTGAGGTCTTTGAGCAGCAACTTGAGGTCCATGAACAACTCATTGTCCATCAACAGCCCGCCCACAGTTCCACGGCCTTTGCGCGCGTTTTCGGTCACTGACTGCACGTCGTCGACCGCCTTATCCGCTTTGACCACGGCGCCATCTACCCGATCCAACACGCCCAAAACCTTGCCGTGGCCCTTTTCGCCCAGAAGCACTTCTGCAGTGGGCTGATCGCGCAAGCGTTCCGACAGCTTGCGCACGTTTTTGGTCACCGCCTTGGCATCGGTCAGGATGGGTTCCATGGCATCGTCGGCCTTGGCGCTTACCCGCTCCACATTCGCCAGCGTGCGCTTGATCTGCTTGCCGTCGCCTATCGAGTGTTCGACCACCGTGATCAGCTTGTCGAGCTTGACGCTGCTCTCGTCGAGCCGATCGAGCACGCGCTTGATGGTGTCGCGGTTATCCACGATGAGCTTGTCGGCGGCGTTGACCGCTTTCTTGGTGTCGAGCACCGCCTGATCGGCGTGGACCAAAATGTCGCTAATCGTGGTTTCGTTGCGCTCAAGTATGCGAGTGAGTGCTCCGGATACTTTGGACAATTGCTGCCCCAAGATTTCCATTCGCAGCGGCGGCACCCCGACCATAGCGACGCCCGGTTGCGCGATTGGCTTCCCAAACGAGCCCGGGTCAATCTCAATGTATTTTTCGCCCAAGATGCCTTGGGTCGAGATGTAGAACTGCGCATCGGTGTGAATTGTTTTGCCCATTTCGGCTTCGACGTCGATCCACACCCGCACCACGATCCGCCGACCCACTTTGGCGTCGAGCTTACCGCCCCAATAGTCGACCGAAGTGACTTTGCCCGCCGAAACGCCGGCGAGTTTGACGGGGGCGCCAGGCTTGATGTCGCTGGCCGTGTTGAAGTCAATCGGGATTTTGTACCCGCCAGAACCTCGGACGTCGCCAAGCACGAGTATGAACCCGACCAAAAGTGTCGAGCACACCAAGACTAGCGCCCCGACTTTGATTTCGATCGATTTTTCCTTCACACCGTTCTCGCGCGAGTTTGGACCCGCAAGGGCAAGCATTTTAGGTCAGATTCTTATTGGCGTCGATTGACGGCGCCGGTACGTCTAAATGACCATAGTCGTTACAGAACCATCGGCCCCTCGGCGAGCCCGCGAATGAATTGATGGACCACGCCATCGCGGGTGTTGCGAAAGTCGTCGCGGGTGCCGTCCAATTTGATCTCACCTTGATAAATCATGGCGATGCGATCGGCGACGGTAAAGATGGAACGCAGGTCATGGCTGACCACAATCGAAGTCACTCCTTGCTCGTCGGATAATTGCCGAATCAGCCGATCAACATTGGCCGCCGCCAGCGGATCCAAGCCCGTCGTCGGCTCGTCAAAAATCACGAAATCGGGATTGAGGGTCAGAGCCCGCGCGATCGCCACCCGTTTGCGCAGCCCGTCGCCGATATCACTGGGGAAACGCGTCGCCATGTGATCCATCTGCACGCGCTTCAGAAACCCAATCGCGGCTTCGCCCGCCTGCTTGTGGGTCATGCCTTTGTGTTTTCGTAATGGTAACATGACGTTTTCAACCAAAGACATGGAATCGAAGAGCGTAGAGTGTTGGAAAACCATGGCGCAGCGCATGCGCACTGGGTAAAACTCCTTTTCAGAAAGGTGGGTAATATCACGGCCATCGAGCAGGACTTGGCCGCCGTCAGGTTTAATCAAACCGACCAGATGCTTGACCAGAACGCTTTTGCCAGCGCCAGACAGCCCGACGATAAACAGGATCTGGCCCTTGTCGACCAGCAGTGAAACGTCCTTGAGCACGTTTTTGCTGCCGAATGATTTGCTAATATTACGAAATTCAATCATTGGCGGCGTTTCGCAGCGACCGGATGGCAAGCGATGCGCTGCGATGTAGCATAACTTGCGCGCGATCGGCACTTTTGATCGGGTTGCAGCATAAAAGGCAAACGAGGCTCAGTGGATCGCGATGAACTGACAGAGTTATTGGACGACCTGCAGCACGACGTCGGCAAGCACATGGTCTTGCCGGTCGCGGTCTTGCCGGCCGATTCCAGCGCCGCGGTGATTCAGCTAGCTGTGCTGCGGTCATTGGATAAGGTTTCGATTTGGCGACAGTTCGTTGCCAGGCATGGCGGCGATCGTTATCCGACTTCGGCAAGCTCGGACGGCACCTTAATTGGCCAACATGCTGGGATCGTGACGATAACCTCTGCGGTCGACACAGCCTGCGCATGGGCAGATCGATCTGGCGCGGAATTGCAGATTGCGGCCGTGGTTGCAGACATGCAGGCGGTTGCCGCGGCGATTCGGGCGGCGCGCAGTGGAGTGGCCGATGGGCAGTGAGCGTCAGCCCCGGCGACCGAGGGTCCTGCTGATCGACGACGGCGCGACTTACGAAGCGTTGCTCAAAGCGTTGACCGACGTGACCTTGGCTCAGGTGGACGGCAAGGGCCGGGCGCACGACGGGCCGGCCGCGTTGGCGTGGCTGGCGTTTCACCGCGCCGAAGTCGATATCGTATTGCTGGACGTTCACTTTGACGTCGCTGACGATCGGCTGTTGACGTTGGATGTGGCCGCGACGCCGCGCAAGACTCGGCGCTTTCAGGGGGTCGCGATCTTGCGCGAGATTCGCAAGACGTGGCCTGATTTGCCGGTCCTTTTGTTGACGGAACTGCAAGACCTGTCACTGGCTGAGGCTGCTCACGATGTGAGCGCGACGCCGGTGACCTACTTCTTGGGCGCTGGCGATACCGACGCGCTGCGCATCCGCATTTTTGCTGCGTTGGCTGAGGCGGCCCAACCGTTGGAAGATGATGGAATTTTTTGGGGTCGCGACCCGACCATGCGCGCCTTGCGCCACCGGTTGGCGGTGTTGGCGCGCGGCGGTCTGCCGGTGGTGCTGGAAGGAGAAACCGGTACGGGCAAGTCGCACCTCGCGCGCTTGTTTGTCCACAAGAACAGCGGGCGATCGGGGCCGTTTATGGCACTGGATTTGGCAACTGTCCCGCAGGAACTGGTCCCCGCTATGCTGTTTGGCGCGTTGCGCGGCAGTTACACCGGATCAGTCGTCGATCGGAAGGGCGCGTTTGAGGCCGCGCATCGAGGGACGCTATTTCTAGACGAAATTCAAAATACGTCCGCCGATGTCCAAAAGCAGCTGTTGCGGGTGCTGCAGGAGGGCAGGGTTCAACCACTGGGGGCGGTTCAGGAAGTGACCGTGGACGTCAAACTGGTGGTGGCCGCCAACGTGACTTTGGCTGACGCGGTGGTCGCCGGCCGTTTTCGCCACGATCTGTATATGCGGCTGTCGCCAGCGACCCGCGTGGTGGTGCCGCCACTGCGGGCGCGGCGCACAGACTTTGCTTTGCTCATGCGGCAGCTTGCGGCAACTAGTGCGACGCGAGCGGGTGTCCGCGATTTGGCCAATGAGGTACGCAAGGCGCTGAATTTGCCACTACTGGCGCCCCTGCGGTTGATCATCGGCAGCGATCTGCGCAGCAAGCCAGAAGCGGGCACTTTGGAGTTCGGTTTGCACGATGCCGCGTGGAGGACGATCGCCGCCCACAGTTTCCCGGGAAACTTACGTGAAATGGCGATGCTTGCCGAAAATCTTGTGGCGTTTACTCTGTTTTCAGCAGCGGAGGCGCTGCGCAGTGGCATCGAACTCAGTCAAACGCGCTTGCAGATTGACAGCGGTCTAGTTGCAGAACTATTGGAGAAATCGATCGCTGCTCCGGCGGATTCGCACTCTGGCAGTTCAGTCGACACGGTGAATCAGTTCGCCGTGACTTTGGCCGCGGGGCCTACCCTGAGTCAGGTGGCCGTCGACTTGGAGCGACAGGTGATGCAGGCGCTGTTTGCCCAATGTAACGGCGATTTTGCCGCCATGGCTGAGCGTTTGCTCGGGGATCCGCAGCGGGCGCGCGCCGTGCGGTTGCGCTTCAATCAGCTGGGCCTGAGCGCACGGCAACTGCGCACCCATGCTTAGCTTTACCCTGATTTGGGCAGCGTCCGCGGCCGTGACTGCAGTGACTGCACCCTTGGCCTTGCCAGATGCGGCGACTTCGGTGTGCGCCGCAGTGGTCGACGATAGTGAAGCCGCGCGCTTGCTGGCGCTGACGATCGCAGGCAAGGCTAAAAAACTACGCGATAATCGCGACTTGCTCGGCGCGGTGACTACGCTGCGCATTGCCGCGGCGTTGCAGCCTCGCGATGGGGCTCTATGGCACGATTTGGCCGTACTGGAATTGCAGTCGGGGCAAGCGTTTGCCGCTGAACAAGCTTGGCAAGTGGCCATTGCCGGGCAGCCCGACCTGAGCAGTGCTCGCCTTGCCTACGCAGAATTCCTGATAGCCCGCAGCCTTGGACCCGATCTGGATCGCGCCGGCGAACTCCTGTCACGGGCTGGTCGGGAGCCGACCGTGGCGTGTCTGGCCGCCAAAGTTGCGGCGCTGCGTGGAGCGTGTGATGACAGCGATCGGCTGGCCGAAGGGTGCGCCAAGACCGCGCGCAAAAGTCTAAGGGCCGTTCAGGCGGAATTGGCACTGGCCCGAGCTCGCTGTCGTTTTGAGCGCGGTGAGTATGATGTTGCTGAAAAAATACTGGAATCGGCGCAAAGTGCCGGAGCGGATGCCACCAAGCAATTGGCAGAGCTGAGCGAGGCGCGCCGCAAAGCTGCCGTTGAAATTGCGCCGGCTTCGCGGCAAGCGGCGGCTACCGCGGTCGAAATCGCCCGGCGCGCTCTGGATCAATTGGACAAAGGCCAGGAGCCTCCCGATGTTAGCTTGGTTTCAGCCATGCAGCAGGCTCCGTTGACCGCGATTGGCCATGCCGCGCTGGCGGAATTGGCCGCATTTCAAAAAGACCAGCCGCGGGCCGAGACCAACTGGCTGCGAGCCCTCAACTTGCCGATGGCCGATGCCGATCGCAGCAGGGCTCTGGCCGGGTTAGGTCAACTGTACTTGAAATGGTCACCGGCTTCGCGGTTGGCGGAGGGCACCCATTGCTTGGCAGCGGCCCATGCCGCCGCCGACTTGTCGCTGACCCTTAAGCTGGAATTGCTGCTCGCCTTGCGCAAAACCGGCCAACTGCAGGCCGCTCATAAGCTGGTGCTGGCGGTGTTGCGGCAAGCCGGCGACGGCACGCTTGAGTTGTCGGCGGCTCAGCAACGCGAACTGCACGCCCAACGTCTGGCGATCGAAGGCGCTCGCGGCGAATTCAAAGTGGCCGATCAGGGTGTTGAGCCGCCGACTGTAGCCAGCGATCCGCGGTCGCGGGCGCGCAGCTTGGCCCAGCGCGATCGCTATGCCGAAGCGATCGCGGTCCTGCTTCAAGCGAGCCGGGATCACGATGCATCCTCGGACCTACTGCGCGAACTTGCGCGCTACCAGCGGGCCATGGGGGACAACGGCGGTGCTATCGACACGCTGCGAAAAAGCCTGGAAAAACGGTCAGATGACGGCGAACTGCAGTGGCTTCTTGGCCGTTGGCTGCTCGATTCTGGCCATATCGCGGCGGCCCACCGCCATATTCGTCGCGCCGAAGAGCTTGGCGTCTTGTCAGCGGCGCCGCTGGCTGTCCGCGCTGACCTTGACCTTTTGTTGGAAGAATCCGCTCTTGCATCTATCACCGAGCGGCACGCTTTGCACGCCCTGCGGTCGCGCTTGGACCACCATGTGGCGCGGGCGGTGGCAGATCACAGCGGTCTGGCGGAGTCGCCCGAAGTGGTGGCGTTGCGTCACGCGATTGAGCGTGAATTGGCGGCGGGCGATCGCTTGTGGATGCTTCTCATTGCCTTGCTTGCCACAGTGACGGCGTCGGCCTTGTGGTGGCGCCACGGTGGTACCGATTTGCGCACCTTGGTCATTGCTCATCCCGATACCGGAGCTGAGGTTCAGCACATTTTGGCCGCGGTTCGCCATGAAGTCCTTAAGCACAATACGTTGCAATTGGCTCATGTGGTTGCACACTTGGATGCGGGCCGCCAGGACGCTGCGCGCACGGTGCTGGCATCGATCGGCAGCGAAGGCGATACCGCCCACCAACGGCTGCTAGACTATGCCGGTCAGCTGCAGCGCATCGGCCGTGCCCGCGGGCTGCGCCTAAACTTGCGGCGCCGCGATCCGGCGTTCAGTGCGCTGTTCGCCGGTTTCGACTTGCTGGCTCAACCCTTGCGGCGCCTGCGTCAGGATCGGCCCTTGTCGACGCGATCGCGAGCCCAATTGCAGGCCAGATTGCGCAAGGCGATGCGCCTGCTCAATGCCAATGCCTACAACGCGATTACGACATTGCTCGACGTCATGCGGTTGCTACGCTTGGACCGCGAGTTGTGTCAGGCGGCGTTTGACCAAGTCCGCGCCGAGCCGGCTTGCGGGCAACTGACAATTGCGCAGCTGGATTTCGTGTCCGATGATGCTGAACTGTGCGTGGCGATGCCGCGGCAGGCTCTGACCGAAGTCGTGGTGAACTTGTTGCGCAATGCGATCGCTGCCAGCGCCGGGTTGACCCCTGTGCGCGTCGGTGTGCATCTTTCGAGTGAAGTGTCGGCTGTGACCGCGTTGGAGTACACCATGTTGGCGGTGGTCGACATGGCGCCAGATTTGGAACCCGAACAGATCCACAATCAGCCGGCCGATCGCGGGCTTGGGCTGGTTTGTGCACTGGTGGGTCATTACGGCGGCGGCTTGGATATTCGCCACCAGCGCTCGCCGTGGACTAAGGCGATCGTTGTGCGCCTGCCGCGGGCTTTTCCGACCGCACATATTGCCTTGGAAGCTTCCAACGCTATCCACAAAACAGCATGATCACATTACCACAAACCGATGTTTTGCTTGTCGAAGACGGCGACGAGTACTTGCTCTCGTTGCAGCCACTGCCGGGTGGGCCGCGCTGGACTCAAGCCAAGAATGCCAGCCAAGCCAAAGCGCACTTGGTGAGGACGAGCTACGCAGGCGTGGTGCTCGACATGCGCTTTGATCGCAGCCCGCGTGGCGATCTGGTGGGCGATCTGCAGCAAGTGGCGCGCGAGTTGGGTGGCGACATGGACCGCGCTTACAAACATCTGGCCCAGCATCAAGGTCTGTATATTCTGGCCGAGTTGCGCGCTCAAGGTTGGCAAGGACCGGCGCTGATCGCTTACGATTTTTCGCGTGAATTGCGAAGATTTGAGATGTTGCGGCAGTTACACGGGCCGCTGGAATGGATCGGCGACGACGCCACGGTAGCAACTTGGCTGAGCAAGCTCGGCCAGTGGCTACCCAATTAGACAGCCGATCAAATAAGATTTGCTCGGCGTTTCCTTGTTCGCTTGCTGGATCGCGAGCTCCAGACCAGAGCGTCTCACCGCGCCCTTGCCAGCGGAAACCAATGGCATTTTGGTGTCGGACTCCAAAGTTCCGACCCAAGGCCGCGTAGACCACGGCGTGGACGCTACACAGTCAAACCAAGACACAGAGAGTCCCATGCCAGAAACGATTGCTCCAACCCAAATCAACCATCTAGGGATCGCGGTGCGCAACTTAGAGGAAGCGCTGACGATTTGGCGCGACGGCCTCGGTTTGACTGTCGAGCGCATCGTGCATTTGCCAGAACGCGGCTTGCACATTGCTTTTTTGCCGTGCGGCCAGACCACCATCGAACTGGTAGCGCCTGCGCGTGAAGATAGTGAAATTAGTAAGTTTCTTGCTGAACGCGGCCCAGGAATTCACCATGTTTGCCTGCAGTACACAGACATCGCGCAAGCCGGTCGCCAAGCCCAAGACCGTGGCTTGCGGTTGCTGGGCGAGGGTCCGCAATTGGGCGCAGAAGGCTTACCGGTGCGCTTTGCCCATCCAAAGTCGACCGCTGGAGCGCTAGTTGAAATGTTGGAAAAAGTAGACGTTCAGGGCGTTTAAAGGATAACTCGACCAACCTGCGCCAAGACCGGAGCAGCGAGTCAGCTGTAAAGACGCGAGCTTGCGATCCAGCCAACAAGCAAACGGGCCCGGCAAATGAATAATTTATTCATTTACGAGCCCTTAGAGGGTGTTTATCTTCAAACGCCTGCTGCGCGTAACCCGTCGATGAGGTCGCTGGACTCATCGCCCCCGCCATGCTTTGTTGTCAGCCCTCTTCCTCCTTGCGACGCACTACAAGTGCGCCTCAGTGGTCAGAGTGCCTCCGCCTCGCCTTGCGGGCGCCTGTTTGGGCTCGCTTCGGCAATGAATGTAAACACCCTCTTAGGAACTGCCCCACAATAAGTCATGGTGGGACTGGTTCCGTTTGCTTGCTTTGTTGGTCGCTAAGCTCGCGTCCTGAAAGGACGACTCGCCGCTCCTGTGTTGCCCAGATCGATCGAGTTATTTCAGGACAGTTCCTTAATCGATTTCTGCAGCCGGAACACTCGACGAGATCCCACTGAGCGCCGCTTCCGCTTTGTCACCCGCACTCTCTGCCGACTTGTGTGTGTACAGGGATGCGGCCAAACGCGCATTCACTTCACCACTGCTCAAGTGCTTGCGCTGAATCAGGAATTGCGGCCAAAACGCCTGAGGATTCGCGTGGGCGCCTTTGCCAACGCTTGGTCGGTAATGCAACAACTGCTCAATGTGCCGAACCGCGTTATCGCGCCACGGCGCTGGCATGCCCACTGCCTGCACCAGAGCGGGCAAACGGCGGCTTTCTCCTTCTAGATCAATACCATGTCGGACAAAGCCCTGGCGCGCGATGTCAGCCAAAGTCGCGTCGTGCGGCTGCGAGTCCAGCAATTTGGCCCACAACGCGCGCTCGCCGGCAGCGTCCAGCGGCTGGTCCGGTTGCGTTGACGCTACCTGCGGTCCAAATTCAGCCACAAGATCGGGGGTTACGTAGTTGGTCGCGCGTTCCAGCAACCGGCGAGCGGCATCGCGCACCGACACGTCAGCGTCGTCCAAGAGCGTCACGGCAGCCCGGGCTGCGGGCAGCGTCGGGGCATCGGTGAGGAGAATTGCTGCTGTTTTGCGCACTTGAACTACAGGCACTCCGACGTCGCTGCCGCTAGGTACCAGAGCCCGCCGGTCCTGCATCAACGCCACCAAGGCCTCGCTCGCCTGTATACTCGCCAAACTTAACAGAATCTGCGCAGCGCAAGCAGCTTCGGTTTCGCGTCGCAGCGTGTCGATCAGCAGATCAGCCGTTCCTGCACGGTCCCATTCCGCAATCGCTCGAATCGCTTCGGTTCTGACGAGCCCCGAGGGGTCGCGCAAGGCACCTTCCACTTCGCCATAGCTAGCGCCGTCGCGGTACAATCCCAGTAGATATACCGCGTCGGCTCGTTCTTGCGGCACTGAACTCTGCAATGCCGTTCGCATTGCCGCAAACCGCGCTCGCACTCCTGCCGGATGACCCCATGCCCATTGCGGTGCCCGCGAGGCCTCAACACAGCCTTCGGCGCGATCGGCATCGGGGCAGCCAATGCGCACGTGAACGTGATCGTTGTGCGGCATGGCCTTCTTGGGCTGATGCACTTTTGCCGCCACTTTGGCGATGACTTTCTTGTCTTCCTTAATTTTTTGCGCATAGCGAAGTGCCGGAAAACTGAGCCAATTGGCGATGAACAGGTATTGCAAATCGTCCCCGGAGCACAGCACCAGCGACTTGAGCAGGCTCCAATTGGCGGCGACATCAAAGGTCAGCACTTCGGGGGCGTTGGTCGACCGGCCGCGACTGTCAAAATGGTACAAGCGCGCCATCGTCGCCGGCCGATTTTCGCTGTCCAACGCATAGAACGCGACATCCGCATCGCGACCATTGTGATGCGACACGCTCCAAGGCAGCGGCCCGCCAGATTGTCGAGACATATTACCAAGTTGAAGCACGCGGCCAGGATGCTCTTTGGCCACACGTTCGGCGGCGCACAGCAGCAATTCAGCCATTTCCTTGGTCGTGTACCGCGTTTGCCGTGGCGCAACTTTGTCGAGAATGCGGTGGTGTTCGCCCAAAACCGGCATTTCGACGGCTTGGGCAATGTACCCCGCTGTCACCGTGCCTACTGACGCGGATTTACCCGCAGTCGAGCCAATCCGAGGATGGCGGTGTTGGCCCAATGGCATCACCCACGCTTCAATTTGTGTTTCGTTGTCGAGACGTTGACGGCGATCGCCCGGTTCGGCAATGCGGTAGTCGCCGTCAAACTCAGTGGCGGCCGTTTTTTCAATGGGGGTGTCAGTGGTCGGCAACGGCAGCGGCGTCGGCACTGCGGCGCTGACCTGAGGTAGCTCTGGTTGACGTTGAAAAGCCCCAGCACAACCGCAAAAGGTCGCGATTGTAGCAGCTAATGCGGTCAAACTGCGGGATATTTTCGAAATACGCCCCATTGCCACTTGCAACGCTACGGGCGACAACGCCCTATTGCACCATAACAAAACCGTGGCGGCCGTCGAATTTGCTGGTCATCTAGAGAGCCGAGCAAATAAGATTTGCTCGGCGTCTCAGTGCTTGCTTTGTGGGTCGCGAGCCTGCGCCACTTATTCAGTGGCCTGCGGGTTGGCGTCAGGCCGCTCCGTTTTGTTTGGGAACTCTTTGAGGTTCGGCGTTAATTGGTCGGATCTCTAGTGCGCTGGCGACCCGCCAACCGAGCAATCGGAGGCTTTGCAAAATCGAGTCGATCTGCCGCTAACCGTTAGGTTGGGGCCTTCGACTTGCGCTTTGTGAAGGCTTGACCAAAGAAATTGCCCAGGTAGCCCGACGCCGATCCCACCGAAAACACCATGGACAACGTCAGCATCAACGCCCCGACCCGGTGGTAATCGACCACGCCACTGATGAAAATGAAGTCCGTTTCGATCGGAAAGTGAATCAGTAAGCCAACCAGACCGACCATCTGTAGCGCGGTTTTCCACTTGCCCCACCGATCGGAGGGCACGTCAAAACCCTCGTCGGCAGCGATCGCCCGCAGGCCGGTGATCGCCACTTCGCGCGACAACAGCAAAATCGCCAT
>SHZD01000220.1 GCA_009692465.1 Myxococcales bacterium | reverse complement strand
CGCTCCTAGCGCCGTCTGGCTAGACGGCGGCAACTGTCCGAAACTGCACGGATTCACTCCGGGCAGTTCTCGGACAGTTGAGAATAGTTGACTGGCTAGGAGCCTGTCGGATCGTAATAGATTCATTGTGTATAACCTGATAGACATTTTATAATCGATTGATTTCCGACAGGCTCCTAGTTAGGAACTGTCCTCAAAAAACTCGATCGATCTTGGCAAGACAGGAGCGGCGAGTCGGCCTTTCAGGACGCGAGCTTAGCGACCAACAAAGCAAGCAAACGGAACCAGTCCCAGACTGACTTAATCTGGGACAGTTCCTTAGAGGGTGGTTATCTTCAAACGCCTGCTGCGCGTAACCATGCATCCCGCCATGCTTTGTTGTCAGCCCTCCTCCTCCTTGCGCCGCACTACAAGTGCGCCTCAGTCGTCAGAGTGCCTCCGCCTCGCCTTGCGGGCGCCTGTTTCCGCTCGCTTCGGCAATGAATGTAAACACCCTCTTAGAGTCGAGGGACTCACAAAGCCCGCAAATGGCTCAACAAAATCGATTCGATTGTGTTGAACTCCAACCGTGCAGCGTACGCCGCCCACATGAACAGCGAAGTCCAAGATCTACGGGGAGCAAGCTCAGGACGGCTCGGCAGTTTTAGGGCAGTTGCCCATACTTGTCAACGGCGGCCGCAGCTTTTGCCGAAAAAAATGCACGATCGTTACAAAAACCCCCATCTTGGCTACGGCTCGTACACAGCCTGACCACAGGGTCGTTGACAGATCAACGGGTTAGCGCAATCAAAGCGAAGGTGATCAGCGGGGGCCAAGGCATGCAGCGCCGCAGCCTCCACCGAGCTGGGTGGAAACAACGTGCACAACCGCTTGGCAATCACCAACATCGCCGGCCCCAACGCAAAGTGGCTGTCGATTAACCGCAACCGGTAGGCCAGCAGCCGCACCGCCCGCCACGGCACACAGGCAATGTCGGTGGCGGCCGGCCGCGTCCACACCGCGGCGCGCACTTGTTCGCACACCAGCCAAAACGCCGCGATGGGCGGCGCCCCGCGCAACACGGTTTGCTGCAACTGCGCCACCAAAGCGTCACTGGCCACCGCCTGCGCCAATTGCTGCGGCAAGTCCGGCTGGGCCTTGATCGCGCGACCACCCAGCGCCGCGTCGACCAGCAACGCCCGCAAAGCGGCGGACACCGGCTCGCTTCCGGTCAGCTGCCACTTGCTCAGGCCATCGACCAGCGCTTCCGGGCGGTCGAGCAGCAGTGCCAGCGGCGCCAATGTCCCGCCGGTGCGCTCGACCAAGGTGTCGATCAACGAGCCATCGCCGGTGTGCGCATAGGCTCGCGCCACCAACGCCGCCAAAAACAAGTGGCGGGCCGGCTCATTTTGGGCCATTCGCGGCTCAATACCGTGGGCCAACAACAAGCTGCCGCCGCCCAAACCGTGAGCGCGACCGTACTCGCGCAGCGCAGTGACCACGGCTGCCGGGTCCAGCGGAGCCGCCGCGCAGGCCCCGTCCGCGTGCACATGGCGAATCAAGATCTGCGGCGCGGTGGTATCGCGCGGCATCGGCGCGGGGCTCAACTCTGCACTGGCGGCGCCCTCCATGGCCGCGTGGCCGGTGGACTCAACAGCGGCAACAGCGGCCGATCCCTTCGCTTTGACGGCAGCCGCTTTGGTCGCGGTGGTGGCCGGCACAGGGGCGGCCGGTGGGTCTTCAAACTGCTGCAGATACTTGGAAAACACCGCGTCGTCGATCGGCTCGGCTTCGGGCGGCATGTCGAGATCGTCGTCGAGATCTTCGTCGTTTTTGGCCGCGGGCTTCGCGTTGGCCGCGGGCTTGGGGTTGGCCGCGGGCGCCGCTGGACTGGCCTTGGCGGCAATAGGAGTGGGTTTTGCCGCAATTTCAGCCTGTTTTGCGGCAGGGGCAGCGGCGGTAGGGCCTTGGGCATCGGCTTTTTCATCCTCCAAGAACTCGTCCGCATCGACGGTGCGCATACGCGGCACCGCTTGTTTGCCCAAATCGGTCAGCCCCCAGCGAATCCCAATCATCTTGACGCGACCGCAAACGACGGTCCAGCGAATCCAGTTCTTGAAGGGTTCCAGATTGATGTGCTTGCCGGGGTAGACGTAGCTGGTCAGCAAGCGGTGCAACTCGTGGGTGGAGTGCAAGCGACCGCCGGCCTCCGTGTCGAGCGCTTCAAGCGTGTATTTCACCAACAACAGGTTTTCGTCCGACAGGCGCTTGTAGATCAAGTCGCGCATCGCCTCTTCGGTATCGGCCGCAAAAAACCGCTCGGCCCACGGCCCTAAGCGGGCGCTGCCCTCGGTGGCGATGTCGCAAAATGCCAACAACTGGGGCATTTCGTCTTTGTTCCACAAGTTCTCGTCCTTGAGCCAATCGCGAAACTCGCGGGTGGACAGCGAATTGCGGCGAATATGCCCGTAGACCTTGTTCAGGGTGGCCAAAAGTCCATCTTCGCGAACGCCAGGAAAGAAAGCAAAATCAATGCGCTGCGCCATCAAGGCCTCAATGCGCCGCGGACGGCGGCCCGGCGAGTTTGGCCCAAAAGCGCGCCAACGCATAGCTTGGCGCTGGATCGGCAGCGAGCCAGTGCCTATACTGGCCGCCGCCGTCGCTCACCGCGGCCGCCGCGGACCTATGCTGTGCTGTTTGCTCGCTCCATTGGACTGCTGCGCCAACGGCCTGCTGGTCGCGGTTTGTCCCCAGTCCTTGGCTTGGCGCTCGTTGTTTGGGGTGGAGCCACAGCCCTTGCCGCTGCGCCGCTAGATCCGCCTCAACCCCGACCGACTGCAGTTCACGGCCAGCCCCAAGCTCCGCCCAGTCCGCCTCAAGCGCCCCAGCAGCAGCGCGCCATTAGCGCGCAGATGGGCCAAGTGCTGGCTGAAATCCTGCAAGCCGCCGATCCGCTGGCCGACGGCAGTACCATCAACGGCGCCGCGATCGAACGCGACCACGCCGTCATTACCATCCAGACGCTGACGGGCGAGCTTGCGGTGTTCGTGTTGCGGGCGCCCACTGCGGCGGGCGGCAGTGACGGCTTGCGGCAGTTTACCCTGGACGGGCCATTGGGCAGCGTGCGCGCTAGTTTGGCGGCGCGGTTGGCGGGCGGCGAGCAGCGCTTTGGGTGGACGTCGGTGCAGGTGGCGCTGCCGCAGCCGGCTAGTCCGACCGCGATCGAGCAACTGCACGCCATCGCTCGTCAAGTGGGTGAAATCGATCCAGAACAGTTGGCCGCGCAGACCGATCGCCTGCTGCCCCACTTCAACCTCGACAGCGCCGATGCCCAAACCGCGTGGACGGTGGCGCGCCTGCTGTGGTCGCAAACGCGTTTGCCGTTGGCGCGTCCGTGGTTGCAGCGGGTGGTGGTGGCGACCCAAGCCCTCGATCCGCGGCAGGCGCCGGCGGGGACGCTAGGTGCCCGCTTGGGGGCGTTGGAACTGCTCAATCAAGGCGCCCAAGCCGATCGCGATTTCGCAACTTGTCTGTCGGTGGGTCGAGCCATAGCGACCTGTGGCAGCCGTGATCGCAGTGAAGCCGCGGGGTTGCGTGGGGATTGGGCCGCAGCCGCGCTGCACTACGACCGCATCTTGGGCGACGGCCAGACGGCGACTCTGGCAGACCTCATCGAGCGCGCGGCCTTGGCGATGCGATTGGCCGACAGCAACAGTGAGTTGGTGTGGGCCGAGCGCGCGCTGCAGCGCTTTGCCGGTCATGCCGACGCGCTATACTTGTGGGCGACCGCCTGTTTTCGCGCTGGCCGCTTTGAAGAAGCCGTGCGCGGGTTTGAAAAGCTGTATCATCTTGATCCTTCACGAGTTTCGGTGCTCGCCCACTTGTCTGGCGCTTTCAATCGCATGCATGGTTCGGCGGCCACGGCACACGCTCGTCAGGCTTACGACAAGTTGCGCGCGGAGTTTGAGCAGCGCGCCCGCGATCCCCGCGACGCGGTGGCGGTGTTCTTGGTTGCGGTAGCGGTTTTCTATGACGCCGATTTTGCCAAAGCCATTGAAGCATTTACCCCACTGCAAGCCCTTTTGCCGGCCGAGCCACGGGTGCCGATCTACTTGGCCATGGCCCACTACTGGACCGGGGACTTGGCGGCGGCGCGCCGGTTCGCCGCCATCGCCGTGAGTAAGGGCCCGCGCGATCCCGACGTGTACTACTGCCGCAGCAAAGTCTGGCAGGACGAGCGCCCCGCTCAAGCCATCGCCGACTTGCAGCGCTACATCACGATGGCTGAGGCTCCGGGGGCGATCGCCTTTGCCGACAAGACGGCGCGGATTCGCGAGGAAATGGACTACCTGCGCCGCGGCGAGCGGCCACCCGATTGGGACCGGCCGGCATTTGGCGAGGACATTCCTGTGCCACTGGTCGCTGCGGCGGTGATGGCTTTGGCGTTGCTGGTCTGGCTCGGCTGGCGCTGGCGACAACGGCGGCGCCGGTGAACACTGACCCCAACAGCCCGAGGCTGAGTACTGACCCCAACAGCCCGAGGCTGAGTACTGACCCCAGCAGCCCGAGGCTGAGTACTGACCCCAGCAGCCCGTGGCTGAGTACTGACCCCAGCAGCCCGTGGCTGACAGGGGACCGCCATGCTGGACGTCGCCATTTGGCCGCCTTGCGCCGCGACAGCACCCCAGTGCAGCAAACAACGGCCCTACACGCCGGCATCGCTGCTGAAGTCGCAGCGCAATGGGCCGCGCTCATGCACTGGGATCACCAACCGCTTGGAGAAGAAAATGTGGTGCTGTGTGCTACCCAGCGCGAAGCCGTCGCCCTGGGCCTGGGTACCCTGTTGCAGGCTGGGGATACTCTGCTCGTTGCACAACCGTGTGCGCCGCAAGCGCTGGCCGTGGCGCTGACCCAAGGAGCGCGTTACGTCGACGTTGGGCGTTTGGCCAGTGGGCAGGTCGACAGCCTGGCGGTGGCGCGCGCTGCACAGTTTCACGGGCCGTGCGTGGCGTGGGCCGAGGCGCCAGCGTGGACGGCAGCGGACGACGTTTCAGCCATGCTGGCCTCGGCCGCCCCATTGCGGGCGGTGATCGCCGATTGTTCGGCGGCGGCGTGGCCGACTCAATTGCCACCGGCGACGGCGGTCATTGTCGGTCTGCGCGATCCAGACGTACCAGCTCAGGCGCTGCTGTGGGCGGTGGTGGCGTCGGCGCACTCCGCAGCAATCCTGCAAGCACTGTGGGGGCCCACCGAGTTGCCACTGGGCCCGTTGGCGCAAGCGCTGGCGGTCGTTCGTGGCTGGCAGGCGCAGCCCCAGTGGGTCGACCGCGCCCGTCACCGCCTCGCCGAGCGCGCCGCCGAATTACGGCGGATTGCAGCGGGGTGGCCCGGGGTCCGGGTGTTTCCGTCGGGCGATCTGCGGGTCGCGGTCAGTTGTGCGGCAGGCGATCCGCAGCAGGTGTTGGCGCTGTGGCGGCCCCATGCGCTTGCCGTTGCCGCCTATGCTGCGCAGCCTATGCGCTATTTGGCTATTGCTGAGGTCGACGGCTAACTGACCAGAAAAACCGACAGTGCGTTGGTCATTGCCGGTCATCGCCGGTCAGTATTCGTAGTTTCCGGTCAGTGTTGGTCATTTTCGGGCAGTGTTGGTCATTTTCGGGCAGTGTTGGTCATTTTCGGGCAGTGTTGGTCATTTTCGGGCAGTGTTGGCTGCTGGGTTGCAGGCCGCTAGCCCAAATCGGTCGCACCCAACCGAATTGCCGCCGCAAACCGCCCCCAGAGTTTGACCGTCTGACGTTGCACGGTTACCCTGCCGACGCCGATCCTGCGCCCGCCGCAGGGCGGCGAACGAGGATTGCAGTTGCTCCGTACCGTTGCCCACCGCGAATTGCCGCCGCACCGAATGCTGGCCATGGACTTGTGTGCATCGATTGGGCTGGCGTGCGCACTGCTATTGGGCTGCCAGCCAGAGCCAGAGCTGCAGATCGAACGTCTGGCCGCCCGCGTGCAGCAGGCGCTCGAAGATCCGACCACATTGCCGAGCGCGCTGGCGCCTGAAGCGGTGACCCCTACCGCCACTGCTGAAGCGGCAACGCCCACCGTCGTGGCGGCCGCCCACCCGGCTTCCGCGACCGTCGCTGCTGCGACTCCCGCCCAGCCAGCGGCAAGTCCCGCAAGTGCCCAGCCGGAGCCAACAGTGGCCGCAGCGGGTGCGCTGCCAGTCGCCGCCCCTCTACAAAATGCGGACGTCCAGGTTCAAAAAGTGGCCGACGGTGGGCGGCAAAGCGGCGAGCGCGCCGATGCCAAGCTCGATACGGCCAAAGCACGAACGGAACGGGACGGCGGCAAAGGCGCTCGCACCGGCAGCGCGGACAAAGTCGCCAAGGACCCCGGCAAAGACGTCAACAAGGACCAGGGCAAAGACGTCAACAAGGACCAGGGCAAAGACGTCAACAAGGACCAGGGCAAAGACAGCGGCAAGGATGGCGGCAAAGATCCGACCGTTGGCGACATCGTGGTGCCCGATGGTGCCGACGCGACCGACTTGTACTACAGCGGCAAGCGCAAGCTCGACCACGGCGACTTTGGCGGCGCCATTGCCGATTTGCGGGCCTCACACAAGGTGCGCTCCAGTGTGCGCACGCTCACCTTGTTGGGCCGAGCCTACTTCGACAGTGACCAGTTCGGTATGGCAGAAAAGGTCTTCAAATCGGCAGGCACTTATGACGAAGCGATGCTTTTGCTTGGTCAGTTGTATCAGCAGGCCGGCAAGGCCGACAAAGCCCGAAAAATTTATGATAAATTCTTGGTAGCCCACCCCGAGCACCCCAAGGCCGAGTGGGTGCGCAAGTTGTTGCAGGCATTATGAAGTCTGCTCCAACGCCCACGGGCTCGGTCCACGCCCCATTGCACCCGCTCGACTGTCTCACCGCGCCAGCTCAGGCCGCACCCCGCACAGGAACACGATGATCACTGCCAATTTCACCAGCATCGTTTGCGGCGCGTTGCTCGCGGCTGGCGCATGTGCTGGCTGTAGCAAGTCAGCTCCGCCGCCCGCGGCACCAATCGCCGCGCCTGCCGCCGCCAAGCCAATTGCCGGCGCCCGCGGTGCCAGCAGCGAGGCCAGCGCACGCTCTAGCGAACACATCGCCAGCAACAAACCGGACCCCAATTGCAAGGACTGCACTGGGCCGGATGCAACTTCGGCGCCCCGCTACGTTGGAAAGCCAGAAATTGCGTTGGATCCCAAGACCTTGGCCGAAGTCCAAGCCTCGCTCGACGCCAACAATACGCTGCTGGAACAGGGAATCGACATCTTGGAAAAACACGTTGCGTCACCCGATCAGGCCAAAACCGCGCTGGAGAAGTTCCTGACCGACAAGCGCGCCGAGATCGATGCCGCCCAAACCAAGGCTGCCGAAATCCGGGTGCGCATCAAGGCTGTTGGCTATGATCAAGATATTCCAGCTGAAATCCGCCCTGATTTTGAAAAGCGCATGGGTGCGATCTCCGAACGGCTCGAGAAAGTCCGCGATGCCTACGCCGCCCGGCGCGATGTGCTGTCGACATTTGGCCGACTGTTTCCGCGGCCGAACTAGACAGCCGATCACATAGGATTTGCTCGGCGTCTCCTTGCTTGCTTGGTGGGCCGCGAGCGATCGGCACTTGTTCACTTGCCTGCGGGTTGGCGTCTCGCCGCTCCATTTCCGTTGGGGAATTTTTGAAGTTCGGCGGTAATTGGTCAGGTCTCTAGAGCATCGATCAGATTCCATCTGCTGGGTGCTCATTGCTTGTTTCGTGGGTCGCGCGCTCGCGCCTAGGGCGTCTCGCCGCTCCATTGCTCAAAAGCCGACTCGCCCAAGCCGTGTTGCGCAGGTCAATCGAATCGTGTGCGGACAGTTCCTAAATATTGAAAAATAAGCAGTTTTTCCGGTTGATGCGGATCGTAAACGGATGACCCAGCCTCTCGAATTGCCGGCCATCGGCGCCCGTGCGGCGACCCAAAAAGCGCTGCTTGTTTGGCTGCGCCATAGTTTTGCTCAGCGCGGCAAACTGTTGCCGTGGCTGATGGCGCTGTTGCTGGCCGGCGGTGCGCTCCAGGTTGGCATGAGCCTGCTGGTTGCACCGTGGGGCAACATCGAAATGCTGTTGGCTGGCGGCCATGTGCGCGACGCTCTGTTGCGCGGCCAGTGGTGGCGACTGCTGACGTGGACGCTACTTCACGCCGACTTGGCCCATCTGCTGACCAATGTGCTGCTTTTGGCGGTGGTCGGTCGTCCGGTAGAAGCAGCCTTTGGCGCCGCGCGGCTGTGGTTGATTTTTTGGAGTTGTGCCTTTGCCAGTGCGATTGCGGCGATGGCCCACGTCGGTCCGTGGTGGACGGTCGGGGCGTCTGGGGCGGTCATCGGCGTGCTGGGGGCGATGGTCGGTCTGGGCATCAAATTGCTGCCGCGCTTGGGTTCGCGTTTGCGGGTGCGGTTGGTGGCGCTGCCTGCAGCTGCGTTGGCGATCTTAGTTGCGCTGGGCGGCGAGCGCAGCGATCGGCTGGCCCACATCGGTGGTGCTATGGGCGGTTTGCTGCTCGGCAGCGCCTTGTACCCGCAGTTTTTGCCGATTTACGCCGGTAGCACCGGCAGGCGCTCGGCTCCGTGGCTGCGGCTGGCGGCCTATGCGGTTGGCGGCATTGTCGCGGCGGCGATCGCGCTGGCCATCGCCCACATGGGCCATCCGCTGCCGTTGGCCAAAGTGGCTGTCCATCCAGTGCGTTTTGACGAATTGACCTTGCATATTCCAACCGAGTTGCGCCGCGGGCTGCTGACGGCGGGCAACGGTCCCTGTACGGGCGACCTGACCGACACCGCGTGGGCGTTGCGTACCCGCCGCATCGCTTGTTTTCCGCTGCCGGTGGAGGGCACGCTGCTGCTCGGCCGCCGCGATCAGTTGTTCACTTTGGACCAGCAGGACTTTGAAGCGCTGCAGCGCGCCAACCGCGAGCGCGTATGGGTGCGTCGGCAAACGGGCACGCTGGTGGCGCCGGTAGGTCGCGATTGGGCGTGGGTCGTGCAAGCGCCCGAGCCCCTGCTGGCGACCTACGCCACGGTGCTGGTCGACGTACTGCCCCCGCTTGGATCAGCTCAGGTTGAGGTGCCCTCGGCCCCGAGCTCAAGCGGGGTGCCGCTGCCCAGCCCCGCTTCTGGCACCCCGCGATCCCCCGCTTTGGGCCCATCTCGGCGTCACTGCGTCACTTTTCTGTCAGGGACGTACGAGAGTACGCCCCTGGCAGAAAAGCTCCTTGCTCCTTGGTCCTTGTCGAGCGACAGCGAGCGACAGAGCACTGGCATCCCAAATCGGGGGCCGCGGAGAGTTTCGATGGGGAATTCTGGCACCTGA
>SHZD01000219.1 GCA_009692465.1 Myxococcales bacterium | reverse complement strand
CAGCGCCGACCTTGCGCGCCACGCTAATTTCGCGCCACGCTAATTTCGCGCCACGCTAATTTCGCGCCACGCTAATTTCGCGCCACGCTAATTTCGCGCCACGCTAATTTCGCGCCACCATGCACGGCACTTAGGAACTGTCCCACAATAAGTCATTGCGGGACTGGTTCCGTTTGCTTGCTTTGTTGGTCGCTAAGCTCGCGTCCCCAAAGGCCGACTCGCCGCTCCGGTGTTGCCCAGATCGATCGCGTCATTTGAGGACAGTTCCTTAGCGCGGGCCGCCGACCTGCCGACCCGAGGAAGTGTGCATGGCCGCTGTGCGATTCGCCCCTGTGCGCGCTAAGATCGCGTTGGTGTTGCTGCTCGCTTGTTGCGCCGCGGCGTTGTTGGCGCCAGTGACAACGCCCAAGCCAGCAGTAGGGCTGGATACTGGCGACACCGCTTGGATGAGCACCTTACGCGTCAGTGCCGATCAGGAACAACTGGGCCTCGATCTGAGCCAGCACGACGAAAGCGTTCAGCGGTCCGACTGATGCCTTCGAGCTCTGCACCGCAGCCCGACGCCGAGTCAGGCGACCAGCCAGGCAATGCCGATCAGGCCCAACTGGAGCGACTGGGCTACCGTCAAGAATTGCGCCGCGGATTTGGCACGTTTTCCAGCTTTGCCCTGTCGTTTTCAGTCATTTCGATTCTGACTGGCGCCGTGCAACTGTATGGCTGGGGCCTCAAGCACGGCGGCCCGGCGGGCGTGCTCGGCGGCTGGTTGCTGGTGTCGGTGCTGACGGTGCCGATGGCGCTCAGTTTGGGGCAATTGGCCTCCGCTTACCCGACGGCGGGGGCCTTGTACCATTGGTCGACGATCTTAGGCGGGCCCAAATGGGGGTTCGTAACGGCGTGGCTCAATACGCTGGGCCAAGTGGCGATCACTGCCGCCATTGACTATGGCCTTGCGGAATTTCTGTGTGGATTGCTCCATTTAGAGCCGAGCCGCTCCACGGTGTTGCTCACCTACGCACTGCTGCTGAGCTCGCACGCGGTGTTGAACCATGTTGGTGTCAAAGCGGTGGATCTGTTGAGCACCCTGTCAGCGTGGTACCACTTGGCCGCGGTGGCGCTGGTGGTCGCTGCGGTCGCGTGGTGGGCGCCGCTGCAGCCGATGGCCTTTGCGTTCAGTACCGTAACCAGCGAATCGTCGTACGCCATGGGATTTATGCTGGGCTTGTTGCAGGCCCAATGGACGTTCACCGGCTACGACGCCAGCGCTCATGTCACCGAAGAGACCGTCGATCCCAGTCGCGCGGCGCCCAAGGCGATTGTCTCGGCGGTGGTTGTCAGCGCGATCGCTGGATTCGCCTTGCTGGTTGCAGTCACGCTCAGCATCACGGATCTGCCGGCGCTGCTGGCCTTGCCGGACGCTCAGGTTTTTCCGCAGGCCGTGGCCCAAGCGCTCGGGCCGCAGTTGGGCACCGCAGTAGTGGTGGTGTGTGCGGGCGCGATGTGGTTCTGCGGTCTGGGTTCGCTGACCTCCAACTCGCGCATGTTGTACGCCTTCGCCCGCGATGGTGGGCTGCCCGCCGCCCGCCAGCTCGCACGGGTGTCGCCGCGCCGGCAGTCGCCGCATCTGGCAGTGTGGGCGTGTGCCGGGTGTGCGCTGCTGTTGGCGTTGTGGGCCGATGCGTACGCCGCCATTACCGCGCTGTCGACCATCGCCTTGTATGCCAGCTACGCGCTGCCGGTGGCGCTGGGCATGGCCAGTCGGCGGCGCGGATCGTGGTCGCGATTTGGCCCGTTTGACCTCAAGCAGTGGTCGCTGCCGGTCAACGCCATCGCGGTCGGTTGGACTTTGGTAGTGATGGTTTTGTTCGTGCTGCCGCCCAATCAATTGGCCGGGTATGCCTTTGTTGGGACGCTGGTGTGGTTGGCTGGCTATTGGCTGCTGTACCAGCGCACGCGCTTTCGTCCGCCGATCCGATCGCTGTGACATGAGCGAGGTTGGCCGGAGCGGCTGGGGCCTAGGGCGCCGCCGTCTTTGTTGCGGCTGCGGCCAATTATACAAGCCACCAAACCTGTGGCTAGAATCGCAAGTGATGGTCGTCTAGGAGCCTGTCGGAAATCAATCGGTTGTGAAATGTCTATCAGGTTATACACAATGAATCTATTACGATCCTACAGGCTCCTAGCCAGTCAACTATTCTCAACTGTCCGAGAACAGCCCGGAGTGAATCCGTGCAGTTTCGGACAGTTGCCGCCGCCTAGCCAGATGGCGCTAGGAGCGAGTCGGAATGTTCCGACACGCTCCTAGGAGGAAAAGTCAGTGTCAACCGCCCGACTCGTGCTGCGCCAACTTCAACCTTCGGATATCGCGCTGGTTCAGGACCTGCAGCGCCGGTGCTTTCCGGGGGTCGACACCTGGACGACCGAGCAAATGCTGAGCCAGTTCGCGATCTTTCCCGCCGGCCAGCTGTGTTTGGAAAAGGACGGCGTGCTAATCGCCACGTCCAGCTCGCTGATTGTCGACGAAGAAGATTTTGGCGCGTACCACACCCACGACGATGTCAGCGACAACGGGCTCATCCGCAACCACGATCCGCAGGGCGATACGCTGTACGGCATCGATTTTGCGGTCGACCCCCTGCACCGCGGCGAGCATCTCGCGCGGCGAATCTACGAAGCGCGCAAGGAACTGTGCGTGCGCTTCAACCTGCGGGCGATGCTGATTGCTGGCCGCATGCCGGGGTACGGCAAGCACGCCGACACCATGTCGCCCGAAGAGTACGTGCGCCGGTGCATGCGCAAGGATCTGCGCGATTCAGTGCTGACTGCCCAGCGCGCCCAAGGCTTTTCCTACCGCAAAGTGCTGCGCAACTATTTGCCGGGCGACGTCGAGTCGGCCGGTTGCGCCGTGTTCATGGAGTGGCTCAACCCAGAGCACCATCCCGAATCCGATCGCGGGACCAGCCGCCGGATGCGGGTCGCCGCCGTGCAGTACCAAATGCGGCCGATCACCAGCTTTGCTGAGTTCGCGATGCAGTGTGAGTTTTTCATCGACACTGCGTCCGAATACCGCATGGATTTTCTGCTGTTTCCAGAAATGGTGACCAATCAACTCCAAGCGCTGGTGCAGGCCGGCGATTCGGCGACCACTGCGCGCAGGCTCCATGAGTTCACCCCGCGCTATCTCGAGCTGTTCACGCGTATGGCCATGAAATACAACCTGAACATCATTGGCGGCTCGCACTTGACGGTCGAGTCCGACAAGTTGTTCAACGTCGCCACCCTGTTTCGCCGCGACGGCTCGGTCGACCGCCAGTACAAGTTGCACATTTCTTCAGCAGAATCGCGATGGTGGGGCATTTCGGCCGGCGACGCGGTCAAGGTTCTGGACACCGATCGCGGCAAGATCGCCATCCTGATCGGCGACGACGTCGAGTTTCCCGAAATCGCCCGCATCGCCGCCGCCAAAGGCGCCAACGTGCTGTTCATCCCGTTTAACTGCGACATTCGCTCGAGCTACATGCGCGTTCGCTCGTGCGCGCAGGCCCGCTGCATTGAAAACAGCATGTACGCCGTACTCGCTGGACCGGTCGGCAACTTGCCCTTTGTCGATGGTGCCGATATCCACTACGGCGAAGCGTGCATTTTGACGCCGTGCGACGTCTTGTTCGCCCGCGACGGGGTGGCCGAAGAAGCGACCGCCAATGTCGAGACGATGGTGCTGCACGAGCTCGACGTCGACGTGTTGCGCCGCAACCGCATCGCCGGCAGTGTGCGCACTTGGCTGGACCGCCGCACCGACCTGTATGGCGTGCGCTACACCGAAGACGGGCAAGCGCGCGAGGTTTAAGGATGGCCAGCGCGCAGCAGTCTTTATGGGCCAATCTGGGCGACGGCTTGTCCGTGCACCGCACCCAACCGCACCATGCTGCGGCGCTGGAACGGCTGCAAATGCTAGTGTTTCCTACGCTTAGTGACGACGAGCGCTTCAAGGCTGAGCATTACCTGCGCCACCTCGAGCTGTTCCCGCAGGGCCAGTTTGTGGTGGTGGCCAACGGCGAACAGGTTGTCGGCATGACCACTACCTTGCGGCTCGATTTCAACTTGGCGCACAGTCAGCACCGCTTTGCCGACGTGTTTGCCGGCGGGTGGTTGTCGTCGCATCAGCCGCTGGGCCAATGGCTGTATGGCGCGGATATTGGCACCGACCCGGCGTTTCGCGGCCGCGGCATTGCCCGAGCGCTGTACGCGGCGCGTCATCACACGGTGGCGGCGTTGGGTCTGCGCGGTCAGTTGACGGTGGGCATGCCCAGCGGCTTGGGCGCGCTCAGCCATGCGCTCAGTGCTGACCAGTACTACACTGAGCTGGTGGCCGGCCAGCGCACCGATCCGACCCTGTCCGCGCAAATCCGCATCGGTTTTGAGCCGCGCGGGCTGATTGCTGACTACATCAACGACCCGGTGTGTGCGGGCTACGGCGTGCTGCTGGTGTTGCCTGCCGACCGCCCTATCGCTCTGAGGGCTGGTACATGAATCAGGTATTCGTGTCCTCCGCCCGTTTGCTTGCTGGGTGGGTCGCTAAGCTCGCGGCTCCTGCGCAGCCGACTCGCGGCTCCGATCCAAAGTTGATCTCAGAATTGGGTGACTGTGTATAGCGGCCCATCCCTCGTCTAGGAGCGTGTCGGAGTATTCCGACTCGCTCCTAGCGCCGTCTGGCTAGACGGCGGCAACTGTCCGAAACTGCGCCGCCCAAGACCAAAAACGACATCAACGTCGGCGCCGGCTAGGTTGGATTGCTGGACGTCAATGGCTTGCTCAAGCTGCTCGCACGTCGGTTGGCGCTTGCAGTGTTCACCGACGGATTTTGGGGTGCTTGGTCGCTTTCGACCATGCCTGCCGATCACCTAAAAGGCCTGCTGTCGTTTAACGCGGTGACCTACGATGGGACTGACACTCTAGACAAGCTACCGCAAGTTTGGCGGTTGCGCCTTCAATAGTCCGTACATGCAAGCTGTCCTTCGCACGATGAACTTGCTGGCGACCATGAATACCACAGCATATGTGCCACCGACTGGCAGCGGCATCGTGGACAACACGCCGCGCTTGTACACTTTTCATCCCGGCGTACACGGGGGCCCGCACCGCGGGGTAGCATGTATTTCTGCGGACTTGGCGGTCCTGCACGGGGATGATGCCTTCGCCGACTATGGCCGGTGCGGCGCAAAGAGTACGCGCATATGGTTCCCACTGGACGCCGCGATCCATTACTGGCTCGGCTTACACGCAAACCTGAAAGGCGATGGGCCAAGCGTTGCAGCGCCTACGTACTTATTGGCCCTAGAGGCGCTGGAATTCGAGTTCAGCAATGCGATTCCCGAGGGCGTCGCCGCCGCGTGGGGTTGCGCTGCCTTTGGGACCAAGACGTTCTTGTTCGGCGCCGCGTCAATTGTGGCGCCTGACAAGTTCAAACCATTTATATGCAACAACCTTCTCTACTTCGCATGGGCGCTAGACTTGCTGTATGGCGCCAAAAATCAGAGCGATGCCAGCTGGTTCGGGACGCTAACGGCGGGCCAAGGCGCCCAGGCGAGCGCTGTCGCCGCCGACTGGTCACTGGACCCCAAAATGGCCAGAAAAAAGCGTGGATTACCTGGGCGTTTGCCTGTGCGGTGGCGCCCGGTTCCCAACCGTTTTTGCCGGGACAGGTGCCGCCGTCGCCGCCGTCCTGTTGGGCGGTCCAGACGGCCCTCGCTGCCATTGCGAATCTGAAGTCGCCGGGCGCACGGGCCGCCCTTGATCACCAGTTCAAAATGTTCTTTCGCCTCGACATTGGGTCTAAGCGATGGGCTGACCGCGTATGGCCCAACGCCAACTTCAACGTCGCTGGCCTAAAGACTTCACAACTTGGCGGCCCCGATACCCAATCGACACGGAAATCCGAGCCCCCGACGACCCGCAGTTTTTTCCGTCGTGCCAAGCCTATCGCATCCTGCCTGTTGAAGCGGACTTTGCCTTCGACATCGCCAACAAGCCCGTGCAGGTGCGCTACTATCAATGGGACGACCCGAAAGTGCGCAAGGCCATCTTGCACTTCGCGGTCCAAGCGATGCAGTGGGCGCTCACGCAGGCGTGAGGCCGCAGGTGCATGGCCCATGGCCACTGCCGGCCCCCTACCAATTTGATCCCACTGCCCATTGCGAATACAGTCGCCCGCGCACCCACTTGCGGCTACCCTCGCCCCTAAGGAGTCCCCATGCCCCGCCGCGATTTGAACGACAACACTGCGTGGGACGACTGCCGCGAAGCCGTCGTCTATTCCAAGTCCAACGTCGCCGTCGCCGCGACCACCAACAAGGAACTGGGCCCGCTAGGCCTGCCGTTCGGCCTGCTGCTGGTAACGTGGGGCGTGCTGGACGCCGCGCGCCTACAGGCCGGTGATGGCATCGTCCAGAGCAATGCGCTGGTCCGGCTGCGCGATGCCGAAACGGCGGTGGTCGTCACCAATGTGCACCATGACACCTTGGCGCTGGTCCGCCAGAAACGCGGCGACCCGCTGTTCGTGCTGCTGTTTCCGAATACGTTGTCGGACATTCTCAAGCGGGCGCTGGCGGGTGTGACCGCAGTCGCCAAGGTGCTGCTGCTCAAACTGGGCCAACCGGGTACGCCCAAGGCGCTGAGCGAGGCCAATGCGGCGCTGCTGCAAGTGGCCATCAACCAAGCCGCGGGGGCGCTCGACGACCGCCTGCAAGCGGTGGCCATCCGCGATGCCGGCAGCCAGACCGTCAAGCAGTACAAGACCGACGTCAATGCGGCGCTGCGGCTGCTGGAAAGTGAACTGAGCAAGTTTGCCGTCATCCATAAAAAGCCGCCGCAGTGGGTGGATGCGTTCTTTCTGCCGCCCAAGCCGACTAAGGTCAAGCCCGCAGCGGTATAGTGTGGCATCCCACGGCGGTGTGATTGGGCTCGCCGCAGGTTCGATAGCGGTCACAGGGCGGTGTGATTGGGCTCGCCGCAGGTTCGATAGCGGTCACAGGGCGGTGTGATTGGGGTCGCAACAGGTTCGATAGCGGTCACAGGGCGGTGTGATTGGGGTCGCAACAGGTCCGCTTGCGGTCACAGGGCGGTGTGATTGGGGTCGCAACAGGTCCGATTGCGGTCACAGGGCGGTGTGATTGGGGTCGCAACAGGTCCGCTTGCGGTCACAGGGCGGTGTGATTGGGGTTGCAACAGGTCCGATTGCGGTCACACGGCGGTGTGCCAATGGTGTACAGGTATACTTAGGACTCGAAGGGGCCCGTGCAAAATCAAGGCGATTTTGCACCCCGGCCCATTGCTTGCTTGGTGGGTCGCTAAGCTCGCGTCTATTCAGCCGACTCGCCGCACGTGCTTAGTGGGTCGCTAAGCTCGCGTCTATTCAGCCGACTCGCCGCACGTGCTTAGTGGGTCGCTAAGCTCGCGTCTATTCAGCCAACTCGCCGCGCCGTCCTTCTTGCAGATCGATCGAGTCATTCTTTTACACGGCTTTAGTGCGCGGGGCACTTGGCGTGGTCAGTCCCCAAACCGTGGCAACCGCCCGCGCGCGAGTTGCCCAGTGGATTTCCGGCTCGCCAGTGTGACGTGGTCAGGATCGTTTGGTAATTGACGGCAGGCGCCGCCAACCAGCGAAAGCCCTCGCCTCCATCTGCCGCCCGCGGCCCTCCGAATCCGCAGGTGAAATTGACGGCCCACTGCGCCACCACCGCCAACAGCACCAGCGCTTGCGACCACCCTGCCCACTGCCCACACGCCTAGTCGTGGACCAACGTACTCCCACAACCTCGCCACCGACCGCCCCAAAAGGAACCCATGAGTGCGATCCACCTTGTCACTGAGATTCCCGGGCCCAAAAGCAGGGCCATTCTCGCCCGCCGCGCTGCCGCCGTTACCTGTGCGTTGGGCCGGGCGACCGATGTGGTCATCGAGCGGGCGCAGGCGGCGCTGGTCGTCGACGTCGATGGCAATACGCTCATCGATTTGGCCGGTGGCATCGGCATGCTGGCGACCGGACACTGTCCGCCGACGGTGGTGGCGGCGATCGCCGAGCAGGCGGCCAAGCTGATCCATCCGTGCGCGCTGGTGGCGACCTACGAGCCCTATGTGGAGCTGTGCGAGGTCCTCAACGCCATTACCCCCGGTGATTTTGCCAAAAAGACCCTGCTGGCCAATAGCGGCTCTGAAGCCGTGGAGAACGCGGTCAAGGCCGCGCGATCATTTACCAAACGCCAAGCGGTCCTGTGTTTTGAGGGTGCCTACCACGGTCGCACCCTGCTGACGCTGAGCCTGACCAGCAAGTACGGCTTATTCAAGCAGGGCATGGGGCCGTATGCGCCGGAGATTTATCGTGTTCCGGCGCCCGATCTCTATCGCCGCCCCAAGGGAATATCGGAACCAGATTACATCTCATGGTGTTGCGATCAGCTTGAACGAGCCATGGTCGCCCAGGTCGACCCGGCAGCTCTGGCAGCCATCGTCATTGAGCCAGTTCAGGGCGAAGGCGGCTTTGTGCCAATGCCCGCGCAGTTTTTACGCAAGATCAGGGACTTATGCACGCAGCACGGCATCGTCTTTATCGCCGATGAGGTGCAAACCGGCTTTGGCCGCACGGGCACCCTGTTCGCCGTCGAACACAGCGGGGTCGTGCCCGATGTGATGGTTACCGCCAAGTCGTTGGGGGCCGGCATGCCGATCAGCGCCACCACCGGCCGCGCCGAAATCATGGACGCCACTCACGTCGGTGGCGCTGGCGGCACTTACGGCGGCAGTCCGTTGACCTGCGTGGCCGCACTGGAGGCCGTCAAGCTGATCACCCAGCCAGCGTTCTTGGCTCACGCCCAAGCGCTTGGCGAGGTGATGCGCGCCGAACTGCACCGCTGGCGCAGCTGGTCGCGCACCATTGGCGATGTCAGAGGGTTGGGCCCCATGATGCTGATCGAGCTGGTCAGCGACCACACGGCCAAGACCCCGGCGCCTGCCGTGACGCTGGCGGCGATCCGCTACGCCTATGCCCACGGCGTCATTCTGATGCGGGCCGGGCTATACAGCAACTGCATTCGCTTGATGCCGCCGTTGGTGATTACCGAGGCTGAGCTGCGCGAGGCGCTGGTAGTGGTAGCGGACGCCCTGCGCCACGCCGAGGAGACCGCAACGTGACCCACCTAGGCAGCCCGGCCAAGCAACTCATCGACGGCCAGTGGGTCGACGCCAGTAACGGCGGCAGTTGGGACGTCATCGATCCCGGCACCGAACAAGTCGTGGCAACCGTCCCCTTTGGCGGCGCCGCCGATGCCAATCGGGCTATCGAAGCAGCGTCGCGTGCATGGCCCAAGTGGCGCGCCCACACCGCCTATGAGCGCGCGGCGATTTTGCAGCGTGCGGCGAGTTTGCTGCGCGAACGGGCCCCTGAGCTGGCCCGCGTGACGGTCCATGAGTGTGGCAAGCCGTTGCTGGATGCAACCCGCGAATG
>SHZD01000218.1 GCA_009692465.1 Myxococcales bacterium | reverse complement strand
CGTCACTGCGTCACTTTTCTGTCAGGGACGTACGAGAGTACGCCCCTGACAGAAAAGCTCCTTGCTCCTTGTCGAGCGACAGCGAGCGACAGCGAGCGACAGGGCACTGGCATCCCAAATCGGGGGCCGCGGGGAATTTCGGTGGTGAATTTCGGACTGCCGCTGGGAGGCCACCGCTGTTGACAACTATCGGCAGCGCAGTTCCAATCGGTTGACACAACCGCCGCGGAACATCGATGAAAGACAAGCACCTGCGCATTCGCCTTGAACAATGTCTGGCCTTGGCCAAGGCGTCCAACTGCCCGCGCCGCAAGTTTGGCGCTCTGTTGCTCGATCCCAAGCGCAACGTCATCTTGATGGACGGCTACAACGGCGGCCCGCGTGGCGGTGGCGATTTGTGTGGCGGCGACGCGTGCTTGCGCGACATCATGGGCGTGCCGTCCGGCGAGCGTATGGAAATCGGCTGCCACCACGCCGAGATGAATGTGGTGTGCAACGCCGCGGCGGCAGGCGTCGCGACCGATGGCGCTTGGCTGATTGTCACCGGCGAACCGTGTACTATGTGTGCGAAATTACTACATCATGCCGGTATTGCCCGGGTAATTGTCGTCGACGGCGGCTACGGCGGCGCCAATGGCTGCATCTACTTGGAAAAGCACGGCGTTGCCATCCAGCGCGTCGACGGCCCCAAAGACCCACGGGTAGCTGTGACTTGACGCCTGACAGTGGGCCACCGACTATCGCGGTAGTGCCGCCAAATGGCGCGCGTGCCTGCCGATGACCAAGGATTTTCGCTGCGCGGTGGCCATTGCCGCGCCGATTGAGCGCGTGTTTGCCGGCCTGACCGATCTGTCTGGGTTCCACCAGTGGATGCCCGGTTTTGAGGGCGTTCAAACGGATGCCTCGATGCAATTGGCGGTAGGTAGCGTGTTTCGGGAGACGCGGCGCCTTTTTGGCCAATTGGCGACGGAGGAATTTGTGGTCGCCGCCTATGAGGCGCCAACGCGGCTGGTTCTGCAGGTCGACGCCAGCAAGAACACATCGGCCAAGGGTATGTTTTATTACACCTATCTGCTGTCAGTGGACGGCGAAGGTTGCCGACTGGAATTGGCGGGCAGCGTTGATATGCCAGGGTTTTTCGCCACTATTTTTGGCGGCTTGATGATCGGCATGTTCAAAACGGCGTGCCAAAAGGACTTAGCGGCGTTCGCGGCGTGGATTGCGGCGCAACCCGCGGTTGCAGGCGCCTGTGTACCCCCCGAATCAGCCTGAGGTGTCCATGAGTTCTCCTCTTCACCATCACGAGCCCTTGGTGCCGGCCGACCAAAGCCCAGCTGAGTTGACCGCCCGCGCGCTGGTGGTTGGCATTCTGCTTGGGATGGTGTTTGGCGGTTCGTCGTTGTATCTGGTTCTCAAGGTCGGAATGACGGTCAGCGCCTCGATTCCGGTGGCGGTGATATCGGTTACCCTCTTTCGATTGCTGGCCAAAATCGGCCTGCGTCCGGCCACTGTGCTCGAGCACAATATCGTGCAAACCGCGGGCTCGGCCGGCGAGTCGATCGCGTTTGGGGTCGGCGTCACCATGCCAGCCATCTTGATTTTGGGTTTTGACTTAGAACTGTCGCGGGTGGCGCTGGTGGCGGTGTTAGGCGGCCTGCTCGGCATTTTGATGATGATTCCGCTGCGACGAGCCCTGATTGTTCAGCAACACGGGATCTTGAAGTATCCAGAGGGCACGGCGTGCGCGCAGGTGCTGCGGGCATCTGAGAGTCAGGATTCCGGTGGTGCTAAGACGATTTTTTCGGCATTTTCGCTGGCATTTCTTTACGCCGTGGCATGGAAGGCGCTGAAAGGCTGGAAAGAAGTGCCAGGCATGGTCTTTGGCAAGCCGCTCGCGGCAGGCTCAGTGGCGGTCGAAGTAGCGCCCGAGTTGCTCGGCGTCGGCTACATCATCGGCCCGCGCATTGCGATGACGATGGCCGCTGGTGGCGTGCTGGCTTATTTGGTCCTGATTCCGTTGATTAAGTTTTTTGGCCAGGCCATTTCTGGACCGTTGGCGCCGGGCACGGTGCCGATTTCGACCATGGGCCCCAGTGAGATTCGCTCTGCTTACGTGCTTTATATCGGTGCGGGGGCGGTGGCGGCGGGTGGTCTGGTGAGCCTGGTGCGCTCGCTGCCGACGATTGCGCATGGAATTGCAGGGGGCATTGCCGATTTGCGCGCGGGTGCCGGGATGGCCGCTTCGGTGTTGCGCACGGACCGCGATTTGTCGATGCGTTTTGTGGTGTTTGGCGTATGTGGCTTGATTGGGGTGATCTTGTCGGCTTCGACTCTGCACATGAACTGGCTGGGGGCCATTCTGATCGTGATCCTTGGCTTTCTATTTGTGACTGTATCCTCGCGGTTAACCGGCGAAATTGGCTCATCGAGCAATCCAATTTCGGGGATGACCGTGGCCACGCTGTTGCTCACTTGTCTGGCGTTTTTGGGCGCAGGTTGGACAGGGCCGACCTACTACGTGACGGCGCTGTCGGTGGGCGCCATTGTGTGCATCGCGGCTTCGAACGGCGGTACAACGTCGCAGGACTTGAAGACCGGCTTCCTGATCGGCGCGACCCCCAAGTTGCAACAGATCGCGATCTTGGTGGGCGCTGGAGCGTCGGCATTGGTGATTGGGCCGATCTTGCTGGAACTCAATGAGTCGGCCACTGTTTACGTTCCGCGCACCGAGCTAGTTCAACGCCATGAAATTACCGAAGATCTCAAAGCGCCGACCGCCGAATTGGCCGGGCAGCGCGCGCTGAAGGGCCCGCAAGCGAGTCACGACACCAAAACGTATACTGTGTGGCATAAGCGCAACAAGGACGCCACCGGAATCGCTGGCCAGTATCTAGTGGATTCCGCTGGTGTTCCCCAGTATCTGGTCGACCCTGGGATCAACGGCGACGCCAGCCACAAGCGCCCGGATCCTAACAACGCCGCCGGTATCGAGGTGCGCAAGTTTGATGCCCCCAAAGCGACGCTGATGTCGTACATTATCAAGGGGATTCTGGACCGCAAGCTGCCGTGGGACCTGGTGATTTTGGGTGCGATGATTGCGTTGGTGCTTGAATTGTGTGGGGTACCGTCGCTGGCGTTTGCGGTCGGGGTGTACTTGCCCCTGTCCTCGTCGACCCCGATTATGATTGGTGGTTTGGTGCGCGGCTGGGCCGACCGGCGTCAGCGCAAGCAACTGCAGCAACTGAGCGAAGAAGAGTTCGGTGCCGAATCAGATAAAAGTGCTGGCGTAATGGCAAGTTCAGGGCTGATCGCTGGCGGTGCCATTGCCGGGATTGTGATTGCATTGATGGCCGGCGTACTGGACGAGGTGGACAACGCGCTGCACGTTTGGGCCAAGGCCAACAATCCGTTTTTTGAAGGTACATCATCGGATTTGCTCAGTATTTTGCCATTTGCCCTGTTGACAGCGTGGCTGGCTTGGGTGGCAGGGCGGCGGGTCGCTGGTCTGAAGGCGGCCGCCCATTGACCCGCGCTGAAAAGACCTCCAGTCAGTCGGCAGGCACAACGACAGCCGCCTCGCCCGGTGACGGTCGCCACCGCCGCGCCGAACAACGCCGCGCTGCTACTCGCAAACACCTGATTGCCACGGCACGCACGCTGGTGAGCGAACGCGGACTGGCCACCGCCACGCTGGAGCACATCGCCGCGGCCGCTGGCGTCTTGCGTGCGACCATCTACCTGCATTTTGTGACCAAGGCCGATGTGCTCAAGGCCGCGTTCACTAAAGAGCGGCGAGACTCTCCGGACGATCGCTCGCGACCCAGGAAACAAGCAATGAGATGCCGAGCAAATGTGCCGATGGGTTCTCTACGGGCCCGATTTAGTGACGCACGCGCCATAACCGCAAGTGATCACAGGATCTCCACTGGTTAAGGTCTTGCCGTCTTCGGCGACCATCTGCTTGGACAGGCAGTCACAAATGGCAGCGGTTTTGGTGCATTCGGCTTCGGCGGCGCTGTAACCGGCGAGCGACGCTTTGGCCACCCCGACGGCCATCTGGCTGCCGCAGCAATCGATGGTATGCGGCACCCAAGCGCAGTCGCTGGCTTTGCTGCACCATTTGAAGGGCTTGGGCTGTTGCAGGCCGTTCGTGGTGCACTCCGGCTTGGCGGTGACGATATAGGTGGCGCAGGTGCCGCCGGCGCATTTAACCGCGACCGGGTTTACGCCGACCGAGTAGCCATCTTCGGCCAGAGTCGGTTGTCCAGCGCAGCCGCAGCCGGGGTACTGTTGGCCACAGGTCTTTTCGGCGGCCTCAAAGGCGGCTTTGTCGCTGACAGCCAGACCGAGCGCGATTTGCGAGCCACAACAATCGGTTTGGTGGTGAGCGATAAAACAGTCCGAGTCTGACCCACAAGTCTTTGAAAACTGGGGGAAACTATACACTTGGCCGCTGCACATGACGGGCGCGGAAGCGTCCACAGTACCTGCATCAGTTGGTGCGGCATCGGCGGGTCCGGCGTCGGCGGTGCCAGTTTCGGCCTTGGTGGTGTCGGTCGATCCAGCGTCTTTGGGCGCGGTATCGGCGGCGTCGGCTGCGGTCGTTTCTGGTGCAGCGTCGGCAGCCGCGGCAGCATCGGGTTTGGCGGCATCGGCGGTGGACGCGCTGTCGCTGGCGGTATCGGTGACCGCGGCATCGGTGCTGGAAGTGTCGGCGGTGGCAACGGAACCGATGTCAGAAGTGGCGCTGTCGGCTGTCGCCGCTACCGGCGCAGGTGCTGACTCGCAGCCGCATACAGCTAAGAATCCAAGCGCGGCCAACTGAATCAGCCGCGACGCGGCCGTTGGCAACATCGCCATCAGTGGTGAGGGCTGGCAACGGCGACTGAACGGGAAAGAACTGAGCATGGTGAACACCTCCGGCGCCATTGTATGTGCGGCGCACCAACGGCGCTATGCCTTTCGCGCAGGCCTTGACACTGAACGGGCGTTCAGTAAGATAGGGCTATGAGCGCTCCAGTTCGCCTGCAAGTCTTGCCCTCCACTGAAAGCCTGCAGGCACTGCGCCGCCAGCTTGTCGACGAGTTGCAGCAAAAAGGCGTTGCAGGGACAACCTTTACCGGAAACGCAGCCTTGCGTCTGGCCGAAATGCCGCCGCTTGCTGCCGATCGCTCGCCATTGGCGTGGTCTGAACTCACAGGACGGCTGATCGAGGTCACCGCGCCGTATTCGCAACCGGTTGCCACGGCGGCAGCGTGGGCAGGAGCCAGTTGGGCGGCGGCGTTGATTGCTCAGGTGCAGCGATTGGGCGAAACAGCGGCGTGGGTGTTGTGTGCCGAACTGCCGCAGTCCGCGGTGTGGAAAATGCCTCACGCCCCCGATCTGCACGCCTGTGGTGTCGATGTGCGCGCCTTGCCGCTGGTGCGCGCCCGCACTCCTGCGCAGGTGCTGCAAGCGGCGGATGTGTTGCTGCGCTCCGGTGCATTTGGGCTAGTCATCGCCGATTGGCCAGCGCAAGCGCCACCGCCCAGGGATGGACCGCTCGGACGCCTGCTGGGGCTGTGCCAACGCCATGAGGCGGCAGTGGTATTTTTGACGGCGCCGTTTATGGACACCGGCGCAGTTCCAGCCCGTTCGGCAGAAAACCCAGCCCGTTCGGCAGAAAACCCAGCGGCTGGCGGTCAATTGGGCTCGCTGATTTCGCTGCGCCTAGAGGTGTGGCGGCAGATGACTGCACGCAGTTTGTCACCATCCAGCCCACCAGCATCTGCTATACAATCATATACTATACAAAAATCTACTATATATGCATCTACTATACAGGAATATAGTCCGTTTGTGCTGCATGTTGCGGTGCGCAAGGACAAAAAGCGCGGACTCGGCTGGCAGGAGCAAGCTCCGCGGCGGGGGCCAGCAGGGATAGTTTGATATGCAAATGCCTAATATAAAACAGGATTGCTGGGAAATGGTTACCATACCACGCCTCACTTTCCACAATTGCGGCGCTTGGCGTTCCAGCGCACACTGGACTCACCACGAAGGGCAAAGGACTCACCACGAAGGGCAAAGGACTCACCACGAAGGGCAAAGGACTCACCACGAAGGGCAAAGGACTCACCACGAAGGGCAAAGAGGACCCTGCACTGACTAGAAACTTGGGGGCGCACCGCCCCCAAACCCCCGCGGTGGTCCGCAGCTGCGGCCCACATTCCACATGCCGCTCAAGGAGTTTCATGCATCGTGGGTGCCGATTTGGCGGCATGCGGAACTCTCCCACCAAACCTGAAGAAGCTCAGTGGCGAGCGGTCGGCTCGAGACCGGCAGGGCGCAAGTTCGAATCTTGCCTTCAGGTCGATCGCAACCATGACTGACGATAACGAAAACAATGACTTGACCGTCGCATTGGGCTACCCGTTGGGTCAGCTTACCAAGGCATTTTGCGCGTTGCCGCCACGGCCACCAGCCCCGATTTAGCGGCGGCCGACCATCGCCTTCGCCAATGGCAGCAGGTCATCACCGGCACGCTCAGCGGTTCATTGCACATTGGCTCGCGCACTCCAGTCGGTCGCGCGACGGCATGGGTGACCTTGGAAGTCGCCCACGGCGGGTTTGCGACCGGCAATCTTGCGGCAAGTGGGCCGATACAGCCACATGAATTAACTATGCTATCCCAGCTGGATCGGCCGGCGGATGGGACAGCGCGGGCACTCCTTAACCTGCATTTTCTCAGCGACGTGGGCCGGCACCAGCTGCAGACCTTGCTGACCGATGGCACTTTTCGGGTCCGCGTCCCCGAGGAAGGGGCGCTATTGGTGGCCGTTTGGCTGCTGGGGCAAGGCCAAACGGAGCGGGCAGCAGGGCTAATCGAAACAATTACCCCACTTTTTGACCGTCTGCGCTTCTACCCGCTGCCAGAACGCCGCCCGCTGCGCGCCGATACCGGTGTGTGCATCCAAACGGTTGGAGAAATCGTGCGCAGCTTGCAGGCCACCCGGCCCCGCCAGCACATCGAACGCAGCAATGAAGCCGCGCAGGTGTGGGCGCCGCTGAGCGATCGAGCGGTCGCGCTGTTCGCCGAAACGGTCGACGGCGATCTGCCATCGCTGCAACGGGCCGCTGACGCCACCTTGGTCCGAGCAGCCAATAGTCAGCCCATCGTGATCGGCGGCTGGCCATGCCGCCATTTTGCTGCGGATTGGTCGGCGCGCGCGCAAGTACTCCTCGACGAGTACGCCAGCCAACGCCCAAACCATCCGCACTGCGCCAAACCGGATCGCCCAAAGGAAAATTTCGCCCGCTTGCGCGGCTACTTGCAAGCTTGCATCACCGATCCGCGCACGCTGAGCGGCAAGGACGTCGGCATGATTCGCAAGATCGTGGCCAGCGTTGATGCGCGGCGCGGGGTCGTAGGTAGCGAGCGCCATAAACACTTGCGGTCCGCCCAGTTGCAATTGGCACAGCGACCGACCCACGCCGCGCTTGCTCGGCTCCTCAGTCAGCGCTTGGAGCCACTTCCACTTCAAGAGGGCCTGACCGATCCGCAAGCGCTGCTGGAGCCCTTGACGGCGGCGGAACAGACCACAATCGGCGCCACGCTGGCCGCAGTCATCCCCATTTCGTTGAAAAACAAGGTGATGTGTGGTTGGCAGGCCCCGCTCGACGTGCTGGTCCACCACCAGCTGGTGCCGTCAAGCGAGGCGATGGCTCGGGTGCTGCCGGCGCTGAAAGCGCGGGTGCGGGCCGCGGCTATTGCTGATCCCAATCTGCGCCGCGTGTACGAAGAGGTGTACGTGGCGTTCCGACGCCGCCGCTCGCTGCTGCTGCTGGACCTGAGCAGCCAAGTCAAGTTGGGCGAACTGCCGTGGTTCGCCGCGGTGCAGCCGTGGCTGGGCAGCACTACCGCCAGTCGCGATGCCGCCCGCGCGACGCTGGCTCAGGTGGTGGCGCTGACCCTGACCGCGTTTCCGCACACGTTGTTGCCCAACAAGCTAGTTCGCGAGTGCCGGGCCCTAGCGGCGACTGCCGAATTGACGTTGCCGCTGGTGGAGGAATTGGCGAGCGATATCTTTATGGGTTCGTTTTCTGGCCAGTTTTTGCAGGCCGGCCACGAGGCGGCGCGGTTGCTGACGGGCACGCTGTACGAGCGCTACTACGGCTTGGCATTCGCGCAACTGGCCGCCATTAACGATCTACAGTCCGATGACAAGCGGTGCTTATGCGCGTCGCAGTAGCCGAACTTGTGATTGGGCCTTTGCCGTTATCGATACCGGAGACGAACGCGCCGCTATTTCGCGGGCGACGGCAGGCTGTGCCAAAACCCAAAAATCTGCGGCCACAGCCCCTTAGCCGCCGGCGACGACGTCATTCCGCCGACATGGCTGCCTTCAAAATGGACCAACCGCTTGTCTTGACTGCCACACAGCTCTAGCAGCGGGGCACAGCAAGCCGCCGGCGCAATCGCATCCACCGAGAACGTGACACACAACAGCGGACAGCGGATCGCGCCCAAGTTCACGCGCTGACCCGCCACGGTCAGCTGCCCGTGGCACAGCGCATCGCGTTGGTACAGTTCACGCACATAGGTCCGGTAAAACTCGCCCGGAATCGCGACGTTGTCATTGGCCCACGTTTCCAACGCCAAGTAGCCGTCCAAGAACTTGTCGTTCCACGCGCGGTCTACCAGATTCACCGCTTTGGACAGCCCAAGTGTTGGTCGCAATAACTGAAAACTAAACTGTAAAAGCGCCGCCGGCAGCAAACCAAAACCATTGACCAGCGCATCGATGTCAAACCCGTCGCCCGTCAACCATGTCCGCATAATGCCCGCGTGTTCAAACGCGATCGGCGCCGCTACGCACGTCAACGAGGCGACGCGCTCGGGGTGCAGCGCCGTGTGAATCGCCGCTAACGTGCCGCCTAGACAGTAACCCAGCACATGAGCCTGCGGTACGCCGGCCACCTCACACACACGACGCAGAGCTCGAGCTAGAGCGCGGTCGGCAATATCGTCAAAAGTCTGGAAGCGATCTTCCGCCGTTGGCTGACCCCAATCGATGCAAAAGACGTCAAAACCATGCGCAACCAAAGATTCTGCAAAACTTTTTCCGCGGGTCAGGTCCAGCACGTAGTAGCGATTGATAAGCGACGGCACCAAAAGCACCGGAATCCCACAGTTGGTGCCGTGCGGGCGCGGCAAAAAACGCAACAATCGCCACTTGTTTTCGGCATGAACCACGACGTGTGGGGTAGCTCCGACCGGCGGCCGTGGACGCGAGGGCAGGGTCGCTAGATTTTTAAGTCGTTTGAACACAAGAACCTTTCGGGAATAACCCAAGTTTTGTCGACCCAGTCACGAAAGGGCCACCCGCGACTACCGGGCACTGCAATCAGTCCGCGCTAGGAGCGTGTCGGAGTATTCTGACTCGCTCCCAACGCCGTCGGGCTAGACGGCGGCAACTGTATGAAACTGCACGGATTTATTCTGGGCAGTTGTTGGACAGTTGAGAATATCTGAGAAGCTAGGACACTGTCGGATCGCAATAGTTTCATTGTGTATAACCGCAAAGATATTTCATAACCGATTGATTTCCGACAGGCTCCTAGAACGACCTAAGCTGCAGTTGACCCGACTGTCTG
>SHZD01000021.1 GCA_009692465.1 Myxococcales bacterium | reverse complement strand
CCGACAGTCTCCTAGCCATTCAGATATTCTCAACTGTCCAAGAACTGCCCGGAGAACTGGCCCAATCAAATTCGTGCAGTTTCGGACAGTTGCCGCCGTCTAGCCAGACGGCGCTAGGAGCGAGTCGGAATACTCCGACACGCTCCTAGGAGGAAAGCGACGCAGCGACGCAGAGATGCGCCCAAAGCGGGGGATCGCAGACCAGCTGCCTAGCGCAACCAGTGACACGTATAACCGCCTGGATTTTTTTGTAAATAATCCTGATGGCCGGCGTGAGCAGGGGTGAACGGCCCAGCCTTGGTTATTTCGGTCACAATCGGCTTTTTCCACAGTCCACTGGCGGCCGCCCGCGCTTTTGCGGCCTCAGCAGCGCTACGCTGACCGGTACTGGTGTAGAAAATCGCCGAGCGGTACTGCGAACCGACGTCATTGCCCTGCCGGTTGAGCGTCGTCGGGTCGTGCATCTTGAAAAACCACTTGTCGAGCAGTTCGGCCACTGGCAGCACTTTGGGATCAAAAACCACCCGCACCGACTCGGCATGGCCACTGCTACCGTCATGAGTCGAGTCGTAGGTCGGATTGACGGTGGTGCCGCCGCAAAAACCGACTTCGGTTTCGACAATTCCAGCGACACTGCGCAAGAGTTCTTCCATGCCCCAATAGCAGCCGCCAGCTAGGATGATTTCCTCGACGGTGGCCTCGCAGCCAGCCTTATCACCGCCGGCGGCAGTGGGCGATGGAGCGGCACACAGGTTGCTGGAATCGGCGGCGATCGCTGCGGCGGTGCCCGCAAACTTGCCGCGATAGGCGGCATACCCTTGGGCTTCCAACTGGTTGACGGGGACCAAACGCAGCGCTGCCGAGTTGATGCAGTAGCGCAAGCCTGTCGGTTGCGGACCGTCGTCAAACACATGGCCCAAATGACTATCGCCGGCGCGACTGCGCACTTCGACTCGCGTCATTGAGTGGGCGGAGTCCCTTTTTTCCACGACCCGACCGTCTTCGAGCGGGCGCACAAAGCTAGGCCAGCCCGTACCGGATTCGAACTTATCGCGTGAGCTGAACAGGGGTTCGCCGGTGGCGACGTCGACAAACAAACCTTCGTCGTGATTATCCCAGTATGTATTGCGAAAAGGCGGCTCAGTGGCGTCTTCTTGAGTGACCTTGTATTGCAGCGGCGACAGAGTCTTGCGCAGTTCCTCCGCCGTCGGCTTGGTGTAAATTCCACTGGTCATTTTGGCCTTTTCGAGTTGAGTCGGCGTAATTGGCGCGCCGGCGGGTCGATTCGCGGTCAACCCCGGTTCGCTGCGGGTACAGCCGATCGCGATCGCCGCACACCCAACCCCGACGGTCAAGGCTAGGCGTTGCAAGTTGGTGCTAATCAAGAGATCCCCCCCGCGCAGCGCCGAGATCCCTCGCGCAGTGCCGATGGCTCGGCTGAGCTACAACCGGCGGCGGCGCCAATTGTTCCCGCGCCGCGCCGCGGTCGATCCACTTTAGGCCGCCCAACGCTTGCTGGCGAATCGCACCAGCATGGTCTGAGCCCAGTCGCTGTAGCGATCGCCCACAATAGCCGCCCGCGCCCCCTTGGTTAACTGCAAATAAAACGCCAGATTGTGCTTAGTCAGCAGCGTTGCGGCCAGCATTTCGCCAGCTACGAACAGGTGGCGCAAGTAGGATCGAGAAAACGTAAGGCAGACGTCACAGCTACAGTCGGGGTCGAGCGGCCCGTCATCGTCAAAAAAGCGCCGGTTCTTGATCGACAACTTGCCGTCGTGGGTAAAAGCGATGCCGTGGCGGGCATTTCGGCTGGGCATCACGCAATCAAACTGGTCGATGCCGTAGCCGATGCAGCGCACGATGTCTTCTGGTGTACCGACGCCCATCAAGTAACGCGCTTTGCCAACTGGCATTTGCGCCGCGGTGTGGGCGCAGGTGGCCCACATTTGATCGCACGACTCGCCGACGGACAGACCGCCGATCGCAAAGCCTTCGCAGGCATCGCGAGCGCAGATTTCGCTCACGGCTGCGCTGCGCAGCGCATGGTCAATGCCACCCTGAACGATGCCATACAACGCACACTGATCGGCCTTTTTGCGGGCGGCGATGCAGCGGTCGAGCCATGCGGTGGTGCGCTTGATGGCGCGGGCGATGTGCTGGCTGTCGGCGGTGGCCGGCGGGCATTCGTCAAACGCCATCAGGATATCGGAGCCAAAATCTTCTTGCAGAGCCACGGCGCGCTCGGCGTTGAGCTCGAAGCGGGTGCCGTCGATGTGACTGGCAAATACCGCGCCGTCGTCGGTAATCTTGCGGATTTTGGCCAACGAATAGACTTGAAAACCGCCCGAATCGGTCAAAATCGGCCGCTGCCATGCCATAAAACGATGCAGACCACCGGCTGCTGCGATCCGCTGCGAACCGGGCCGCAACATCAAATGGTAGGTGTTGGCCAACACAATCTGAGCGTCGATGTCCACTAGATCGCGCGGTTGCAGGGCCTTGACCGTGGCCTGCGTGCCCACAGGCATAAAAATCGGGGTGGCGACGCGGCCGTGGCTTAGCGTCAGAGTGCCAGCGCGGGCCCCGGATTGGGCGCAAATATGGTCGAGATCAAAGGCGTACATCTGAATCGTTCACTCGCTTGGCACTGGCGCTGGCAGCCAAATCGTTAGATCTTGCGCGCGCTTGTAGCGAACGGCCTTGACTTCTGCGGCCGGCGTGCCCAGCACCACCACCCCGACCATCTGCTCGTTGGCCTGCAGATTCCAAAACGCGCTGAGCTTGGGGCCCATAATCGCGTCACTGGTGGTCCAATAGGAGGCAATATTCCGGCTCCACGCCGCCAACTGCATGTTTTGAATGGCACACGCGCAAGCAGCGTAGTCCTCGCGCAACCGCTCGGCATCATCGGTAGCCAGCGCCTGCCGCACCGCAATGGCCGCACCGGCCGGCGCGATAATGCCTGTAATCTTGTGAAGTTTAGTCCGTGCCTTGTCAGAAAGTTCGCCATCGGGCCCGCGCATCGCCTCGGCAATGGCGGCAATCAGCGAAGGCAACGCTGGGTGCGGTACCACAGTAAAGCGCCACGGTTCGGTAAACCGGTGGTTGGGCGCCCACGTGGCCAGCTCGATGAGTTCAGCCAGAGTCGCGTCGTCGACATGGTCACCCGCAAACAACTTGTGCGAGCGCCGCGTGCGAATCGCGGTGGCGACGTCCATGATCAATCCTTGAATTCTCAGACGTTGCGACGGCGAACGTGGACCGCGTAGGTCGTGCGGCCCTGCTTGGTGGCGCCGCGCTTGAGGGTGAGCACGCCCAAATGCAACTGGGCAATCTTGCCGGTGGCCATCTGAATCGCCACCCGATCGCTGTCGTGCACTTGGGTGATTACGCAATACCCTAGCGCGGGATGCTGCAGGGCATCGCCGACCCGCAGTTGCGGCATTTCTTCAGGTTCCAGCAAGCGCGACGGCATCGCCTCCATCGCCAGACGGCCCGAACGCACCGCATCGCCGTCGGCGGTCACCACATTGACAGCGACGTCCAACCATCGCCATAAGTTGCTGTCGTAGTCCATATGGCGGCGCAACGTGATGTCGTCAAAAGTCTGGCCGGCAATCTCGACAGAACCAGACACGGCTTCTTCGAGCAGGCCACCGATGGTGCGCTCGCCGGACTGCAACACGACCCGAGCGACCACATCGCGGGCGCCATTTTTGTGTGAAAACGACAACTTAAGCGATGCGAGCAAAGCTACGCCGGGCAAAGTATCGACCTCACCGTAGTCGCCGGTCGGCAACAACGGCCGCAGCATGGCGTCGCGAACCTGACCAGCACCGTCAAACCAGCCGCAGTCAATGCGGTAGTTTTCAGCCAGTTGCCGCAGCGAGGCCATCAATGGCGCCCCTGGCGGCACTTCGCCGACGAAGCGGCGGCCTTCGCGGGTTTCGGTAAAGATCATGGTGTTACTTCTCTGCTGAACCAGTAACGCCACAGCAGAGAGGCGCGCCAGCAACGGCGGACGCTATGCAAGTGGGCGCAGTCTGTCAAATTGCTGTCAAATTGCTGTCGGTATGGGCAGTTCAACGGGCAAACTCAGGGCGGCGCCCAAACTGCGGGCAACGACGCCGGCGCGCGGCGAACGCTGTTGGGCTCAAGACACAGCGGCAATTCATCGGCGCGCAACTGCGCTTGCGCCGCTAGCTTGGGGGCCAAGCGCCACCACGGCCGCAGCGACCAGGCAAAACAACGCCGACCTGCGCTGGGACCAATCTCGCGGGTCAACGATAGCGCCGCCGTGGTCACGCCGGCAGGTCGGCCATCAGGCCACCACAGGGGTGTATCGGCAGCCACGACAAATCCTTTGGCCGGCGTGCCTGCCAACATGCCCAGCAGCCCCATACCGCCCGTCTGCAGCGCCGCCTCCGGCACCCGGACCCGAAAACAGCCGCAGCGTTCGCGCAACTCAACCAGCACACCGCTCGCAGTGGGCGGGGCCCCAACAACCACCACCGCCCACGGTGCCGCCGCCGCCTGCTTGCGCAACAACTCGCCATCGCCCAACTTCAAACGGGTACCCGGCGCGAGGCAATAGCTAGCCGCGTCTGGACGTTCCACGGCCGGTGGCACGTGCGAAAGTGCATAAGTCTGGGCGACATCATCAGCCTGTGCCTCGATGGCCGTCAGATAGTCGTCGGTTTGCACCGCGCGCAGTTCGCCACCCGCTGGCCCCATCGCGACCCGCGGGCCCAACGGCACTCCCGCGTGCAGTTGCCAACCGGTGCCGTCCGGGTACACCAAGTGCTTGGGCTTGCTCAGAACCGGCAGCGCCGCGGCGGCGGCAATCCACAGGTGCAAGTCGAGACCGCGCAGGCCGTCGTGGCGCTGGGCGCAGTGCTCATGGTTGTCGTTTACCGGGCTGACGGCCAGCCACTGCCCGCGGCGACCGCGCACTCGCAGCACATACGGTTGACCGTCCAGAGTGGCGGTAGGCTCACGGGCCGCCCATTGGTTGTCCACAGGGGCAATCGCCAGTGGCGTCGAGGGCAGAACGGCTACAAAAGTCTCAATCTGCGGGATATCGTGAACGACATAGGGATCTGCAATGACTTGTGGCGCACGACAACCGGCCACAGCCACTAGCGCAATCACAAACGGTAATTTAGAATTTATACGGACGACCATGATGGCGCTTCGGCGCCGAAAAGTTGCATGGCGGCCGGTGGCCAGCGAGACTACCAGCATGACGCACGCAGGCCCACACATCCCGGCGAGCCGCAATCAAGTCGGGACGCATTCGCCAACAGCGCTCCTGCACGGCTTGACTGTCGATGTGGAGGACTGGTTTCACATTTTGGAAAGCGCCGACGCTCCGCAGCCGCAGACGTGGGCCCAGCAGGAGTCGCGCGTCGCCTACAACACCATGCGACTGTTGGCCCTTTTCGATCGACATCAGGTGCGAGCGACGTTTTTTTGCCTGGGCTGGGTGGCCGAACAGTGCGCCGATCTGGTGCGCGAAATTGCCAATCGCGGCCACGAGATCGGCTCACACAGTCATAGCCATCAGCTGATCGACGACTTGGGCCGCGACGGCTTTGCCCGCGATCTCGATCGGTCGATCGAGGCGTTGCTCAAAGCCGGTGCCAGCAGCGTCAAGCTATTTCGCGCCCCCGGATTTTCGCTAGGCTGCGGGCAGACTTGGGCGCTGCCGGTGCTGGCCTCGCGCGGAATTTCCATCGATGCGTCGATGTTCTTGGCCCCGCGGGCCCATGGAGGCATTGCCCTCCAGCGCGCGCGACCGTTTGAGATCGTGCTGGCCGACGGCCAGCGGATTACCGAAGTGCCTACGGTGCCTCGCAAATTGGGCAACCTCGCGCTGCCTTTTGCCGGTGGCGGCTATTTGCGCTTGCTGCCGTGGCCCGTATTGCGCAGCTGCTTCGAAGCGAGCCAAGCCGCGGGATCGCCAGCGATTGTCTATGTGCATCCGCGCGAAATTGACAGCAATCAGCCGCGAATGCCGCTGAGTCCGCTGCGGCGCTTCAAGTACTATGTCGGTCTGGATTCGACGCTGCCCAAACTGGAAAAAATCTTGCAGAACTACCGGTTTGGCCCGCTGTCGCAGGTAGTCGCCACCACGGTGCCCGATCAGCCCGTGTACTTCAGTGCGGCCGGTGAACTCACAACTGGGTAAACTACAGCTGGGTAAACTACAGCTGGGTAAACTACAGCTGGGTAAACTACAGCTGGGTAATTGCCTGCAACTGCGGTAGCTTGAGCGCGACATCGGCTGCCAGCAGAAGTTGATTGCGACCCCGCACCAGATTGTGATCGCCGCGGGTCGAGTAGCGCAACGGCTCAAAACCAAAGTAATTTTCAAGTAATGCGTCGGTCAAGAAGCGGGCCGCCAGCTCTAAACAGATGCGCTCGGTGCCGTTGGCAATCGCCTGCCGTTCTGCCGCGCTGAGCCAGCCGTGGGTGACCGGCAAGTAGCCGCGCATGGCCCCGGCAAAGGTGTCGACCACAAAGCACGGCGCCGGGTCGTCTTCGGTGGTGGCATTGCACCACGAGCGCATGGCATCGCCCAACTCCATATCGAGCGAACCGTGGGCCATCGTATCCAGATCGATGACGCCGCACACGGTATCGCCATCAAAAAGTAGATTAGAAACCTTGAGATCGCCATGAATCAGCCGCGACGGCAGCGACGGCACTGACCCCCACCGCGCCCAACGCTGCAGCACTTGGGCGGCCAGCGGCGCCACTTGGGCGTGCAGCCGGTGTTGCGACAATTCAGTCACGTTTTTCAGCAATTTTGCCATGTGAATCGCGGTGTCGTGGGCGCCAGGCCGGGTAAAGGCAAACCGGTGGTCGCAGCCCAACAGCGCGCTATGAAAACGCCCGACCATCGCCCCTGCCGCCTGAGCCTGCGCCGGATTGGCCAACTGGTGGCGAGTGTGGCCCGCCAGTCGGGTCAGGATGCGCCAGGCGCCGTGAAGAGGATGTTCAGCGTCGTCGATGTACACCCACGGCTGACCGGCGCGACTGGGCAGGATTGCGGGCACCGGCACGCCCGCCGCCCGCAGGATCGGCGTCAGCGCGGCGATATCGGCGTTGACCTCAGGGGCAAAAATGCGGTGCAAGCGCTGCAGAATGAAATGCTGGCCCAGGGCGTAGGTTGCGTTAATCAGGCCCCCGCTCACCGGCACGGTCGCCAAAGTGTGAGCGGCGACTGCGCCGTTGCCATCATCCAAGTCGTCAAAGTGGCGCAGAACGGGTTGCAGATCGGGGACTTGATCGGGTTGCACAGGCAAAGTCGGCATCCGTCGAGCCTACCACGGGCCCGCACGACTGCGCGTTTTTCGCCCGGCAATCGTCGTGGTAGCCTGTGCCCATGGTCGCTAAGCCTTTGCGTTTTGCCTTTTTGCTGATTGAGATTGCCGCGTGGGTGGTCGCAGGCACGGCGACAAGCGCCCATGCAACCACGCTTGAACTCTATGGATTTGGCGCGCGAGCTGCCGCATTGGCTAACACCTCAGAAGCGATCGCCGACGACTTTTACGCCGCCTACAGCAATCCGGCCAATCTCGCGCTGGCCAAACACATCCATTTCGGCTTTGGGGTCGAAGCGTTGTGGAATCGCTTTGGCATCGATCGACTCGGTGGCCACGCCCAATGGCCATCCCAACTGCCCAAGGATAACTACTTGGCACAATTGGGAATATCCACGCCGCTACCCGGTTGGTTGCAAGATCGCGCCGCGGTGGCGGTGGCGGTGCATGTGCCGCTGGGTGGCCCGACTCGCCTCGATAGCCTCGATCACCGCACGCCGCACTTGCCGATGTACGACACCCTGGGCGACCGATTGGCGCTGGTCGCTGCGTTCGCGCTGCGGCCGCTGGCCTGGCTCAGCGTGGGCGCCGGGGTACAGGTGTTGACCGGTCTGGACGGGCGCGCCGACATCGGACTGTCGGTGCTGGACCAGCGGGTGACCTACAAGGCGCTGCAAGTGGACCTAGCGACGGTGGTGACGCCCTTGGTCGGCTTGACCCTGCTCCCGCGCGACAATCTGCGGTTGGCGCTGGTGTGGCGCGGCGAAAGTGCGGTGCGCTATGAGTTGCCGCTGGCGGTGGACATCGACCAAGTGGGCCGGCTGGACTTTAAGGTCAAAGGCGTTGGGCTGTGGCTGCCGGACACCTACGCCATGGCGACCAGTTGGCAAGCGCCGCGCTGGCTGGCCACCGCCGGGGTGTCATGGCAGCGCTGGTCGCTGCTTCCGCCGCTGGCGCCTGATGTCACGGTCCGTCTGGACAACAGCCAATTGGTGCGCGGCGGTGGCCAGCCCGTCGATTTGATCGCGGCGCGAAATTTGCCAGTGGCGATGGGCGCCAAGGACATCGCGGTGCCCCACGCGGGCGGCGAATGGCAGCCGGCCGAGGGCTGGATCGTGCGCGGGGGTGTGCAATATCGGCCGACGCCGTTTCCAAAGGCCGACGGCGAGGCGAATTACTTGGACGCGGCGGCGACAACGCTCACCCTTGGGTTGGGAATGCAGAGCGGCAACCCGTTGGAAATGACCCGCAAGCCGCTGCACCTGGATCTGGCAGTGGGCTGGACGACCCTGGCGCGCCGTACAGTGCGCAAACTGCAGGCCGACAATCCGGTGGTCGCGACTTCGGTGTACGGCGATTCGTGGCATTTGGCGCTGGCTCTGCACCACGACTTCTAGCTCACCTGGGCTAAATTATAGAACTCGAACATCCAGATGCCAGCGCGAACTGCGAATCTGTTGCCAACCTCACCAACGGCGCTATCCTGCGCGCCCGCCGGCACCGTGCGCTGGCTTTGCCGGTCTGCCTTGCGCCTTTTCGATTCTGTGCCGCTGCGCACCTTGCCGCCCAACGTCATTACGGCAACGGCGATGGCCTTTGGTCTCAGCTCGGTCTACCAGTCGCTCGCAGTGGGCGATCTGCAACTGGCGGCGTGGTTTGTGCTGCTGTCGGTGCTGCTCGACAAGCTGGACGGCAGCGTTGCCCGGCTGCTCAAGGGTTCGAGCGAGTTTGGCGTGCAATTCGACTCGTTTTCCGATGCGACCGCCTTTGGCATTGCGCCCGCCGCGCTCATCTTTGCCGCCGCTCGCGCCTTTGCGCCCGCGCAGTGGGGCCCTGCAGCGACGGTGATGGGAGTGTCGGCAACCGCTGTTCTTGCTGCAATTTGCCTCAGTTATGCGGTGATGACCGCGGTCCGCTTGGCGAAGTTTAACGTCACGACTGCCGCAATCGGGCCGGCGCTTTTTTTGGGTTTGCCGTCGACTCTGTCCGGCGGTCTGATTTGCAGCGCCTTCCTCGCAGTTCACGAACACGGAATCAATGTGTCTCAACCATGGATTTTTTCAGCGTTTCCTTGGCTTCTATTGTTCAACGCCGCGCTGATGGTGTGCAATCTGCCCTTGCCCAAGTTCAAAGCGTCTAGCCAGCCTGCTCTGCGCGCCTTCCAAGTCGCCTGTGGACTGGCCGTGTACGTTTTGGTGCCGCTGCGCTTGGGTTTTGGGGTGGTGTTGGTGCTTTTGCTGGGCTATTTGGCCATCGGCTTTGCTTGGCTTGGGCCCCGGTTGCTGCGGCAGTCCCAACAAACCGGCCAATCCTGACCTTGAACTCAATCGCGTTTTAGGAACTGTGACAGAACAAGTTGTTCTGTCACAGGGTTCCATTTGCTTGCTAGGTGGGTCGCAAGCTCGCGACTTTGCAAGTCGACTCGCCGCTCCGGCAAGAATCAAATCGATCGACTTAAATTGCCACAGTTCCTTAGCCAAGACCATAGGCGTGCAGGCTTTTCCTGTTGGCCGCGTCGGCATTCGGCCCTTGCTTGGGGTGTTTCCATGGCCCACTCCCTAATCACCGCCACCGATGGCGTGCACTTGAGCGTGCGCAAGACTGGGCGCCCGCACGGCCCGTGGGTGTTGCTGCTCGATGGCATTGGCTGCGATGGCTACATTTGGCGCTATCTGCGGCCGGCGCTAGAACGGCAGTGTACCGTGGTCCATCTGCAATACCGCGGCCATGGCAAGAGCGAAACTCCTATCGATCACGCTAGTTTAACCATCGAGCAATGTGCGCGGGATGGCTGGGCTGCTTTGCGTGGCAGTGGCATGTCGGCGGCCGACAAAGTCGTGCTGATTGGACATTCCATGGGCGTGCAAGTGCTGCTCGAAGCCGCTCAGCAAAATCACGAGCAAGTGGCCGGCATTGTGCCCATTTGTGGCGCTTTTGAACGACCGCTCGATACTTTTCAGGGCAGCGATGTGGGAGCGCGGCTGCTGCCGGTCCTGTCCGGAGCCGCGTTCAAATACCAGCAAGGTCTTCGCAATTTATGGCAAAAGGCCATGCCAACCGAATGGGCCTACAAGCTGGCGGTGGCGACGGAGATCAACGCCAAAATGATTCGCCGCGAGGACTTTCTGCCCTATTTTCGGCACATGGCGCGCATGGATCCGTTGGTCTTTTTGGCGTTTCTGCAAAGCGTCGCCCACCACTCGACGCGGGCTTATTTGCCGCAGATGACCATGCCGGCGCTGGTGGTGTCCGGTCAGCGCGATCACTTTACGCCTGATCGCTTGCAAAAAGAGCTGGCGCGAGAACTTCCACTGGCCGAACTGTGTGAAATCCCAGGCGGATCACACACAGCCCCGCTGGAACTGCCCGATTTGTTGGAATTGCGACTGGAGGACTGGAGCAGGCGCCACGCATTAGGCCTGTTGTAGCCCCATTCGCGGCCCGAGTTCAGGACCAGCAAAAGCATGATTCGCTCTTTTGTCTGCCCACTTGCTTGTTTTGTGGGTGGCGCACTTGCAACCCACCAAACGAACAAACGGACCCTGCCCAGATCCCCTTTGGGGCTGCCGCTCTTTTGGGCCCCAGTACAACCAATTCAACGGCTCCGGTGCGATTTGTAGAGGCGAGTGGGGTGAATAGACGCGAACTTAGCGACCCACCCAGTCTGCCGCGGCGAGTCGGCTGAATAGACGCGAGCTTAGCGACCCACCGAGCAAGCTAAAGGGCATGACCAAAATCGACTCGATTTTGGTGGTGCCCTAGTCGGCGAAGAAAATCGCGTCGTGAACCTGCAGAAAGGCATTGAGAATCTTCTGTTCTTCGTCGGTCAGGTGGTCGAACGACACGCCGGCGCCAGCGTGGGTGCGGTGATCTCCGCCATCGCCATCGACCGGGCGTGTCCAGCAAACTGTCGCTTTCTTTTCAAAGATGTACGGGCTGCCGGGCACCGAAAAGCGCACGTCGACTTTGTCGCCACGCTTGAGCGGTTCTTCGGTGGCGATAAACAAGCCACCGGCGGAAATATTTTGGGTCAAGCCGACGAATAACCTGTGATCGGATGCCACGCCAACGCGAATATCAAACCCGCACCGACCATAATCGCGGCGATCCGAATTCGAGGCCGCAGGAAAGCCATGGGCTGGAGTCAGCCGCGGGCGCGCCTGCTTACCGGTGTCCAATTTGCCCGAGGTAGTCTTGCTCATTGCGAATCCGTCCATCTCCACGCCTCCAAGTAGCGGCCGCGCGCTACCCGGGGCTTCCCAAGTGCATGCGCAGCAGATTACGGCCCAGCAAAAACAAGTCACCATTGCGAAGCGGCGTGTCTTGCTTGACCTTGACAAAGGTGCCGTTGGAACTCCCCAAATCTTTGAGGAAAGATCGCCCACTGCGATCGGACAGCACCGCGTGTGACCCCGAAACGAAGCCGTCGCGTGGAAATAGGATGTCGCCTCTCTCGCGTCCAAGGAAGACGTCGGGTGTGGCGAGCAAATAGGCGTTGGCGACCTGCCGAGACAGGCCTAATTGGCACAAGCGACCCCAAACACCGCGCGGCGGCTGCCAGCCAACCGTCTCGGACAGCCCGTCAGAATTGACTTCCGGGATCAGGCGGTCAAAGCGCTCAAAACGTAATATTTCCTGACCTATACGCAACACTTCGCCATGGCACAATTCGACAGGTGTGGTAATTCGTAAAAATACGCCGTTGCTGTGGTCTATAGGCCTCAGTAGCGCCCGATTGGTTTCCGCCTCGACGGTGCAATGGATTCGGGCCAAAAAGCCGTCATCTGGGAAACGCAACTGGCACAGGTCGCCACTACCGATGCGATTTTCGCCAGCAACGATGGGAAACTGGACGGACTCGCCGCCATTGTCGTCGATTAACGCCACGTAACCGACGCGATCGTTGCGGATCACGGAGTGGGGCATCGGCAGCGTCGGGCTGTGGTGCGGATTGCCGGCGCCGCAACTGCCGCAAAACGCGTTGCTGGTTGGCACGATCGTGCGACATGCGGTGCACACATGTTGGTTCGGTGCCGCAGGTGCAGGCACAGGCCGCGGCGACGGCATCGGCTGCACATCGCTGCTGACCAAATGAGATCCGGGTGGCGGTATCGGTTGGCTGAAGCGCATGACCGGCGGCGCACCCTGAGCGGTCTTGCTAGTAGATGGCGCAATTTGCGGTGCAGGACCGACGACGGCAGGCAGGTCAGAATCGGCAGGGTTGTTGTTGGCTGTCTTGCTGAAATCGACGACGCCGCCACGGACAACCGCAGAACGCGGAGCCACTGATGTGCCGCCACGCTGGCGCAAAGTCCCGCCCGCTGCCCCGGAGTTGCCGCTGCCGTCCGTCGCACTGCCAATGTGGACGTTCCCAGTCGGCAGGGAGTCCTCGGGGATGGACTCGTCGACCACCGGCAGGATTTGTTGGCTCTTGCGGTGGGCGCGAATAGCACCGCTTTGACGTTTCGCCGCCGGTGGCGCCTGAACCGGCGTGGCCGCTACGGTCGCGCCTTCGTCCATCACAACCGGGCGGCTGTGTGGGGTCGCCGCTGAGCCGGTCACAGAAAATGACGGTTGAGTGCGCGGCACAACAGAAGAGGGCGAAGCTCGCGGTGGCAACACCACGGCTTCGGCTGGGGCCGTAGGTCGAGTTGCTGACTGGACACTTGCGGAACTGGGCCGGCTAAAAGGATGGCGACTGGCGACGACTGGCGGTACGGGCTCGGCAGGGCGGCCAACCGCGCTAGGACTCTGGCCGACGTGGCCGGACGGTCGCAGCACGGATTCAGAGGGTCGCAGCACGGATTCAGTGGGTCGCAGCACGGGCTCAGAAATTCGCGGCACGGGCTCAGAAATTCGCAGCACCGGCCCAGAAATTCGCGGCACGGGCTCAGAAATTCGCGGCTGGGGCGTAGGGGCCTGCTGCTGGACGCCAAGGCCGGCGGCAGGTCGCAGATTGGCGGGTTCGAGCGCCCGGCTCGGGCTGGTTGGCAGTGGGTGGGCACCAGAGGCGACGGGCGCCGAAGGTGAGGCAATACCTGCAGTCGGAGTTAGCGGCCGAGCCTGGCTGGCACCTGCCGGCGATCCGCCAGCACTGGTCGGCGATCCGGTTGATTTCTGGCGCATTTCGTGGCTAGCCAACGCTGCGCCACAGCCCAGACAAAACCGATACTTGCCTTCATTGCTGCGGCCACAGCGCGGGCACGTCACCATCGCAGCCCCCCAGCTAGGGTTAGGAAAGATCCCACTACAGCTCGACAAATTTGCGCTTGAGTGGAGCGCTGAGCCGGCCATGGTGAGCGCGAACTCGGCGACCAGCCAAGCCTAAGGATAGATCCACAACGAACTCGATCGACCTGCGCACCATAGGAGCGGCGAGTCGGCCTTTCGGGACGCGAGCTTAGCGACCAGCCAAGCCTAAGGATAGATCCACAACGAACTCGATCGACCTGCGCACCATAGGAGCGGCGAGTCGGTCTTTCGGGACGCGAGCTTAGCGACCAACAAAGCAAGCAAGCGGAATCAGTCTCAGAATGACCTATTCTGGGACAGTTCCTAAGTAGGAAGTTGTTGTCGATTGACTCAACCAGAACTAGAGCCTCAGTGCCACATCAGCGGCCTCCACTCGCTTGCGGCGGTTGGAGAACCCATTTGACTCAATCGCGCCTTTGGACCGCGGCAAGCCCGAGCGGACGCCACGATTGCCCGATGGTGCCACAGTGCCGGGCACTTCGCTACAAAGGTACACCGCAGGGCAGCATCTAGGACTTTGTGCCCATCGACGCGCTCTTGGATCGACGTTTACAACGCGGATTGCTCGCTGAGGCGGGTCAACTCTGCCGCCCGCGCAATCGCTTGCACGCGCAGGCAGACGTCAACAAGCTCAAGAATTTGCCCGCGCCATTGCCCATCGCGATCGTAGCGCAAGGCCTGACCGAGCAGTTCAAAGGCGTAACCGTGGCGACCCCGTTCAGCTTCGACATAGGCCAGGCTCCATAGGCTGCGGGCATGGCGCGGCCAGATCGCCAGGGCATTGACGTAAGCCCGCCGAGCCGTATCCCACTGAGATTGCGCATACAGTGCGTCACCCAGCGCACACCACAAATCTGGGCTGAACGCTGGATTGAGCTCCACCGCGCGTAAAGCGATGACGTGGGCGACATCGGGCCGCCGCAAGGCGTCCAAAGCGATACGGGCAGCGTCCAAATGCAAAGTCCAATCGGTAGGTTCGAGCGCGATCGCCTGTCGGATTAACTCTAGGGCAATGGCCGGATCGGTTTGGGCGGCGGCTTGCTCCAACAGCGCGTGCGAGGAAAATACCGCTTCGGTATCAAAGAGTTCGGCGAATTTGGCCCGCGTCTGCGGCAAATCGTGGCGCACCAGCAAGCGGCTGCATTGCCCGCGCTCGCCGTCGTGGGTGGGCACCACGACTTGGATGGGGCCGCCGGCTAACCATTGATCAAGTTGCACCATATTGACGGCCGCGGCCGACACTTGACCGTAATGGGACAAGCCGCGAGCGGTCGCCGCCAACTCTGGGGTGGCCAAACCGACGTCGCGCAACAGCACGATGCCGTCGGCACTGGCCGTTTGGATCAGCAACTGGGCCGCCCGCAGCGCGCCAGCGGAATGCAGGACCACGGTGCCATTGGCCAGCAGGGGGTGGCCGTGACCGAGCGACGCTTCCTGCGCGTCGGCTAGGCGATCCAATTGACTGAAATCAGGGTGACTCTCCAGCAGAACAGGCCACGCGCGCAACTCTTCCTGCAACAGCGACCACGCCTGCGCCAACGGCTCCACCGAAGCCGGCTGCGCCTGCGCGGCAAGCTCTTGAAGTTGCTCCAAGGTATGGTCGGAAAAAGCCGCCAAAAGCGCACCATCGCGCAGCCACGTCCGCACCCACACCGCTTCCCAGCGATCACCGTCATCTAAGTGGCGGCGGCGAAACACATCCATCGGCAGCAAGTCGAGGACATAGTAGGCGATAAAAATATGGACACGGCCGCGCAGATCCAGCTGGGCGCCGGTGTCCAGTTCAACAAAAGTATCTGGCACTTGGACGTCTAAAAAGCCCAACCGAACCTTGTCGGCGTGCTCGGCAAACAGGGCTCGCTCTTGAGCCGTTCGCGCCACCTGAGCGCTGACATCGGTCGCCAATACCGCCAGCCGCTTGTACCAATCCTTTCCAGTGGTCTGGCACAAATCTCGCAGCGCATCAAGCACATAGCGCAGATGCAGGCCGGTGCCCATGCCCACTTCGCACACCACAATCTCGGTCGGCAACTGGTTGGCTTGCTCGCGATCGGCACACCACGCCGCGATCACCTGCGCAGAGCGCTGCGACATCGCGCCATTGTCGTGGACCCAATGCGGCACCGTTTGGTCGGCAAAAAGGTCGCCGGCATGGCGCAACCAATACTGGCGACCGACGCGCTGGGTCAGGCATTGACCAAGCGGGGTCCAATCTTCCAATAGGTGGCGATCACTAAGGGTTTGCTCGTCAAATTGTGCCATTGGCTGGGTGGAGTTGGCCGCCACTTCGAATGGAGCACTGGCGTCAACGACGGCAGATTCGGCTGGCACTGCTGGCGTTGGCGCGACGGATTTGCGGCGACTCATGGCTTCCTTGGCGAGCGCGGGCGCGACTGCACGGGGCGTAGAATGACACCGGCAAGCGCTAAACGGAATTGGCGCGGCGGCGGTGGTGGTCAATCTGGGCTACCGCTGCGCTTGGGTAGACCACCGGCCAGCAAGCAGGCGTCACAGCCGCACGCACCGCGCTGCCAGAGCAACACCACGGCGGATCGCTGGAGGACTACATGTTCATGTTTCGTAAACTGATTTACTCCAAATGTGCGCTGGTTGCGCTGTGTTCGGCGCTGGCGATGGATGTGTTGTCGAGCGCGCCAGATATCCGCGACACCCGGCTGTTTCGGATCGACAAGACCGGCAAGGTGGTGGGCGCCGCCAGCCATGTGCCGCCGGCGCTGGCCTTGCACCTAGTATCGGTGACGCCCGACCAGCCGCAATTTTGGCCCGACGAAAAACTGCGGGTGCGGGTGATCATGCCCGGTCGCGGTGGGCAACCGTTGGTGGTCAAGTGGTTCAAGCGCGATGCCACCGCCACCGAAGTGCCCGAGATCGCGCTGGACGCTCAAGGTCTGGCGGTGATCGAATTGGCCGACGGCAAAAGTGCCCGCCACCAGCTGGGCGAGTACCGCGTCGAAGTCAAAACGGCCGATGGCAAGGCTACTGGCCACACCACTTTCGCCGTAGTGGAAGGCACCTTGGGCGCTGTGTCGCTTGCCTACGCCTTTGATCGGGTGACCTCCACGGATCAGTTGGAGCGCGTCAAAGGGGGTTGGTACCTAGGCAGCGCAGGCGGAGCCGGTTCGCGCTGGGGCAATGGCTTAAGTTTCAAGAATGAACTGCGCATCGACAACGTGCCCTACGACGGCGATGTCGAGCTGATTCCGCGTTGCATGCTCAGTGGTTGCAACGGTGTGGTCGCCGGGCCTGAGCAAAAGGTCCGCGTCGAGAAGGGAGCTTTGGCAGCGACGCTGGCCATTGGCGGCCATTCGGGGCCGTTTCAGGTTGAGATCATCACGCCGTCCGGCAGTTTGCGCCATCAATTCGAAGGCTCAGGCCATGTCGAGCGCGAAATGATCGTGATCTCCAAAGGGGTTCGTCACACTCACCGTGTCGGTTTGGCGCCCTACGACAAGACCCAGCAAGTGCCCGGTCGGCAGCTGTTTGTCGATCGGCACGGCCCGGTCGGCGCCAACGATGCCTTTGAAGTGGAGTCGCCGATCGCGACCGACGGCAAGCTGACGATCAAGGCGCGCATCGACCTCAAAAAGGTCGCGGTGGTGGTGTGGCAGGCGCAGGCGCACGGCGGCTTTGCACCTCTGCCGATGGTGGTCGCGGATCACTTGCAGGCGGGCGAATCGACGACGGTGGCGGTGCCGCAACCGATGGCGTTGGTGGCGGTCGGTGGGGTGGCCAACAACGGCAATGCCGACGATTTTCGCGAAGGCTATGTGCTGGCCTTTGCCCCGGCTGGGCTGAAGGCTTCGCTTGCCGCACCCAAGGAGCTGGCGCCCAACGGAAGCGCGACTGTCGAAGTACAACTTCGTGACTCTACTGGAAAACCGTTGGCAGGCTCGGGCATTTTGGAGGCCTACGATATTCGGGTCGCGGCGCGTGATCCCAGTGGGCAGCTGGCCAGTGCCGTCGGCGACAGCGTGCGCACCGCCGGTCGGCATTTGGAGGCGTGGGTCGACCCGATTGAGCTCGAACGCCAGCGCAAAGAGGAAGAACGCCAGCGCAAAGAGCAAGAGCGCCTGCAAAAACAGGAAGAGCGGCGTGAGCGCGAACAGGAGCGCAAGGGCGAGCTTGCGCACAAGAAGTCGCTGAGAACATCGGCCGCCGAAGACAGTCGCGGCAGCTACGGCGCAATTGGCAGCGGCGGCGGCGGCGCCAGCGACGGCATGGGCGCGGGCAGCATCGCCCTAAAGGCTTCAGCGCCCAAAGCCATGCGCGTTGGGGTCGGGCACGCCCACGGCGGGCGCGGCGGCAGCGACGACGACGAAATCGGTGAAATTGTTCGGGAAGGCGAGGTCAAGATCGCGTTCGTTGGCATTGTGCGCACCGATGCGGACGGCAAGGCCCGAGTCGAAGTGACGCTGCCACCGCAAACAGGACGGCTTGCGTGGCGGTTCACTGCCGTTGTCGGCCTCGATTGGGCCACCGCCCAAGCGCAGTCCGATCTCGTGCGCCAAGCAGCGGTCGAGATCAAAGCGCCGCGGGCGTTGGTAGCCGGCGGCACCTTGGACTTACAAGTGGTCACTCAGTCCAAGCTGAGCAAGCCGTTGACGCTGGTGGTGTCGGGTGCGGGCTTTGAGCGCCCGGTGACCCGCAACGTCGCTTCCGGCAAACAGACCCATCTGCTGGCGTGGCCGGCACAAGCAGGTGAGATCGTTGCGGCTTTAGTCGATGACGCCGGCAAGACCCACGACAAGCGGGTGGTCAAGATTGCCGACATCGCCAAGCAGAAAATCACTTTTTCACGGTTGCAAGTGGGCGGCAACCAGTCCATTGCGGTGCAACCCGGCGAGCGGGCGATCGCGTATGCCCATCCCGGCGCGCTGATGCACGGCATCGTCAGCAATGTAGTGACGACGATGGAAAGCTGGTTCCCCCACGCCGAGGCGCTATCGGCCCAAGTCGCTGTTCGCGCTACGCTTTTGGCTGCCATCAGCCGTGGCATGGTGCCCGACGATGGCTATCGCCGCACGCTGGTCGGCGGTCTTGAACAGGCGATCCTCAAGTTGCAGCGTGAGTTGTACGACCCCCCCAGTCGGATGATCCGGCCTTACGCAGGCATCGCGCCCCATCCGCGCTGGTCCGGGTGGGTGGCGGCCAACTTGCAGATTGCCCGGCGCACCATGCAACTGGTGCCGCAACTGCGGACGATGATGGGTGTTCCGGCCGCAACGGCGCTCGACCAACTGGCCAAAGATCTCAGCGACGGCATGGTGGCGCGGGCTGAAAAAACCGAGAGCTACGGTTTTTCTGCAGCCCGCGATGGCGCTGAAACGGTGGAAATCGATGTGGAAGGTGGCGGGCGTTTCGAAGTGATAACTGATGATATCGTGCAGCAATTTGTCATTGACAAACTTGGCCCCGCGCTGGAGACCTGTGGCGACAATTGCGCGGACGATACTAAAGCGCTCGGCAAGGCCCTAGACCACTTTCGGCTGGTGCGGGCTTTTGCCCGGGTCGGTCGCCTGCAGTGGCTGATCGGACAGGCCAAAGTGGCGTGGGCGGCAGGACCGCGCGGTGAGGCGGTCTTTGACCGCTTGTTTGGCATCGTCGCTCGCGGCTTGGTGTTGTCCCAAGAACCGGGGATGGTGCAAGGGCCGGCGCTGCTCGGCGGCGTCTACAGCCAACCGATGGCGCTGCCGCGCTTCCTAGAGCTGCTGCTGACCATGGCCCTCAAGCCCGCGCCAACCGGCGCGATCGCGGCTGCGAGCGGCGACAAACCGCGTAAACTGAGTTACGGCCAAGTGTTGGAAGCGTCCTCGCCGGTGACCCTCAAGTTGCCCCGCGGGGCGATCGCGCGCATTGATCGTCTGGGGTCGGTCGACTTGCGCACCACCGTCGAGCGTCCATTTGCCAAAGCCCTAGTAGCCAAGGCGGATTTGGCGATTGGTGAGCAGTCGGAGTTGGTGCTTGAACTTGACAGCAGCAAGGATCCGCTGGAGTTCTACGCCCTCATCGCAGTGCCGACCACCGTGGCGATTCGGCAGACTGAAGACGCCTTGAGCGATTACAAGGGCCAGTTGATTTACGGCCAGCAGTCGATGGGTTCGGCCAAGATGCAAGTCATCGCGGTGCCGTTTCGCGGGCTGCGGACGTTGCGGATTTGGATCGAAGGTTTGCTGCCGGGGCAGGCGCCGGGTTTTGTGGCGGTCCGGCACGTGCACGATCCGGACCAGGGCTGCGCGGTGGCGATTCCGTCGATTAAGGTGCGTGCAGCACCGGTGGCTGGCGCTGGCGCGGCGATGCGAGCGGTCGGCAACCACTAGAGCGCCGATCTGATTCCTTCTGATTGGGTGCTCACTGCTGGTTTCGTGGGTCGCGAGCGATGGCCCGGGGCGTCTCGCCGCTCCATTTTGCAACGGAAACCAATGGCATTTTGGTGTCGGATTACTCAGTTTTGGCCACAGAGTGCACATGGTGCGGCTTGCCATGGCAGCAATATGTTTGGTGCTCTAGGCGCGCCAATTGCCCCTGTGCCCCCTGCCCTAAGCTCTGACCGGCGATTGTGCTTGGCGGCCAAATCCCCAAATTCACCACCGAAATTCCCCGCGACTCCCGATTTGGGATGCAGATCAAGGAGCAAGGGGCTTGACGACTGAGGCGTACTTGCATAGGCCGCAAGGAGGAAAGCGCCGCAGTGACGCAGAGATGCGCCCAAAGCGGGGGATCGCGGAAATCCCGCTGCGTTACCAGCGGCGTGATCGCAGCCTACCATCGCGCCGGAGGTACCAATGGGCAACCGCGAAGAGGTGCAGCAAGCCGCTGAGGCGCTGACGACTGGCAATTCGACGCAAAGAGCAGATGCTGCCATCGCAGTGCTACGTTTGGCCCGCAATCGCGCCAGTTTGCTGCCCGTGCGTGAGCGGTTGCTGGCGACCTTGGATGACGCAGAATTCACTGGGTGTACGGCGGTGGCGCTGGCCTTATTGGTGGATAGTTGGCGTTTTCTTGGCCTGCTACCCACGATCGACGCCCTGGAAGCCCTGTCTGTTGGCGCCAATCAAGTCCAAGCCAAGGCGGCGATCATCCGTGCGGCCAAGTTGCGCTCGGACATTGCCGGGGCAAGCCAGCCATTGGTGCCCCTGTTGGCGGCAGGGCTGCCGCAGACCGCCCCTATTTTAGCCCAGTTGGCGGCGCAAGGGGCCGACGTTTCACCCTGTCTGGCCGCCATCGAAACCGCCCTGGAGCCGCTAATCGTCCGCGCAGACACCGCCCAAGAGCAAACGCTGGCGCGCTTGTGGATGTCTACCTTGGGCCGGGTCAATAATGCCGTGGTTGAGGGCTGTTGAGTTGTCTGGCCGGGCTGCCATACAAGGCGGCTCGGTTGGCTTGACAGCGCACACAATCACACTGCACTACGGCCCAGTTGGGCATTCGTCCAGGAATCTCTTGGCCTTTTGCACTTGCCAGTTCATGCGTTGGGCGGTCGCCGGATTCGCGCTAACGACAACGGCCTTCGCTGGTGGCTGCGGCCCTTCCTACATGATTCACAAGGACTTCAAGCCAGCACCGGCGGCAGAGGCCGGCCGCGCAACGCTTCTCATCATCCGCACGACCTCCTTTGGTTGGGGCATCACCATCGACGAGTTCCTCGACGGCAAGATGACCGGCCAGACGCGCGGGCGCTGCTTCTTTATGACCGACGTGCCGTTGGGGTCGCACTACGTCATCGGCGACGCCGAAAACAAGGCAGTCGCCAGAATAAACTTTCAAGCCGCCAAGATCTACGCGCTTTCACAAGGAATTTACCCCGGATTTTGGAAGGCACGCACTGGCTTCTCGGCGATGTCGGCCGCTGAGGCCAAGCGTGAAATGGCCGACAGTTCGTGCGACTACCGCGAGTACAACGCCGCCAAACCAGGCCAAGACATGGAAGCGAACGACTACAAAGAGGCGATCGACGACTTTGAAAAGGAAACCAAGGAGGACCCGGATCGCCACAAAGACACCTTTAATTACAAAGGGTTCGATGGCCTGTGAGCCCGCAGCGGCAAGCCGGTCTGCGCTGTTTGGGGCCTACATGGGCGGATAGGTGTCGTGGCGATTGCCACCCTCGCCGATCTCGTGCCAGCTGACCTTGGAGCGCACGAAAAGGTGTTCGACCGGCCGGTTGCCGACGCTGTCGCCGTCGATGGCGGCGCAGGCGATGTACGGCGGGATGCCCTGGGCCACCGTGACTTGACCGTACAGGAAGGTGTGACACTTGCTGCAGTGATGGCGCACGTAAGTGCCTGAGATGTTGTGGGTCGCCACCGAATCGAGGCCCGCAGTGACTTCAAGACCCTAGGCGCCGACTACAGCCTGAAAGGCGCCGCCGGAGATTTTGCGGCAAAACTCGCAGTAGCAACTGAATACCGCGGGCAGCAGCCCGTCCGCTTTGAATTGAACGGCTTGACACTGGCAACTTCCTGTAATTATGACTCATATCCTGTTCGCCGGGGAGGTGAAAGGTCACGGCGACTGCTATCTTGAACTAGCGCCACGGCGCGCGCAACCCCAAAGTTGGCTGCGCGCGCCGCGATGCTCCGAAAAATGCTACATGTGGAAAATATCAACACGTGGGCCCGGGGGGTGTTCGATATTTCATTTTTAAAATCAGGCATATAGGCGACACAGCCCGCGGCTGGCGTCCTTGGCACAACCCTTGCATACTTGTAACCCGACCGAACAGGCGTAGTGCCGGCGGCCAAGACGGAGCATCAAGACCATGAATTCCATTTGTACACACTGGCGACACTGGCGACTGGCGGCGTTGACCGCAACCCTGACTTTGGTGGTCGCCTGCGAAGAAGCGGCACCACCGGCCGCAACACCAGCGACCGCAGACTTCAAGTCGGTCAAACCTGGCGGAGCTGGCAAAAACGGCAAGTCCATGTCCCAAGGTGAGGCGTCAAGCGCGGTTCCGACCTCCGCAGGCGCCGACAAAAGTGGTCAGAGTGCCGCGCCCAAAATCGAGCAAGGCGATGTGGCCCGGCTGCAAGGCACCACGCTCTACATCCTCAACCAATGGCGAGGTCTACAGATTGTGGACGTCAAGCAGCCCGCTGCCCCCAAGCTGACGGGCAAAGTGGCCATGACCGGCTCGCCGCGCGAGATGTACATCGACGGCAGTGAAGCGGTGGTTCTTCTATCGCAAGTTGCTGAACTTAAAGATGATGCTGGCAAACCCAGCGCGACCAGTGGCAGCCAGATTCGCCGAGTGCAGCTGGGCGCGGCCGCCAAAGAAACCGCAAGCGTGGCCATCAGTGGCTACATCGCCGCCAGCAAGCGGATTGGCGACAAGCTGATCGTGGTCGCCCCGCAAGTGAGTTGGAATCCGTGGTACGTCGGTTGTTTTGGCCCCTATGGCTGCGCTTCAATGGCGGAAGGTGGGGTGTCTACTAGCGATGTTGCTGTATCGACCAAGGGTGGCGCTTCTGCTGGTGGCGCCTCGATTGCCTACCCCGGCGGCATGGGTGGCGGTTGGCAAGCGACCAAGACCAAAGTGTACGTGATCGATTTGGCGACGGCGGGCAAGCTGTCGATCGCCGGCCAAGTGGAGTTTGATGGCGGCGTGCTAACGACCGCAATCGACATCGGCGAAGTGCTGGTCGCCAGCCAGAACTACATCTACGCCAACACTGGCGGCACGATGGAAGAGCGCTTGACTCAAATTGCCGTCGACACCGCCGGCAAACCGACGCTGGCTGCGGTCCAGTTGTCGAAAACAGTTTTGGGGACGACCAATTCGGCGCAATTGGTTCAGGCCGATCGCGTCGGCAGTGGCCGGATGGCGCTGGTGCGGCAAAATTGGAAAGACGGCGGCGGCTACACCTACACCGTCGAGTCGTGGCAAGCGGCGGCGGGCGCCTGGACCAAGACGGCGAGCATCACCAAGGCAGGCGGCAACTCGGGACTGCGCGTCGTTGTGGCGGGCACTCAAGCTGTAGTGGCGTCTTCGACCGCTGTCGACGGTACCAGCGGTGGCGGCACCGACCAGCCCTCACCGGGCAAGGATCCCGACGACGGCAATCCACCGGTCCAAAAAATTGGGCTTGATGTGCTCGATCTGGCCACCGCGGCGACCATTGCCACTGTCGGCCACCTCGACCTGGCCAATGGGGGTTACGACATTTGGGGCATGCAACTGCGGGCTTTGCAAGACGGATTTTGGCTGGTGGGTCACCGCGGTGTTTCTTACAGCGACATGCAACTCGAAATCTTGGACCTGTTGGAGCCCAAGGCGCCCAAGCTGGTCTCCAAAGTCACGATTAAGTCAGAATACGGTTTGCAAGCCGAGTTGTTGGCGCCTGACCTGCTGGCAGTCGCGGTCGTCGGGTCTGCTGGCGGCAAGAGCACCACTGGCAGCGGCACCGGCGCCGAACCGGCTGGGCAACTAGAGGCGGGTGTCCAGTTGCTGTCGCTGAGCAAAGCGGGCGCGTTGACCAAGCGCGGGTTGTTCAAGTCCGAGATGGTGTACTGGTATCAACTCAAGAACTTGCTGGACAGTAAGTTGTTGTATCGCATCAACAACGCGGCACTCGAAGTGGTCGATGTCGGCGATCTCGACAAGCCCAAGAAACTCGCGAGTTTGGAACTGGCGACCGAAGTTGCTGACGCCATCGTCGCTGGCGACCGGGTGGTGGCATTGGTCCAAAACTGGGCCGCAGGCAAGGCCGAACTTCGGGTGCTGGCCCCTGGAAGCAACGACGAACTCAATCCGGCGGGTAAGTTGGAAATCCTAAATGGGTACGGACGCATGTACGCCAATGGCAACTTTGTTTATCTCGCCGATGGCAGCGCGGTGCGGGTGTTCGACATCAGTGACCCCAAGGCTCCGAAGGCGCGCGGCACCTGGCAGCAGCCGGTGAGTGCGTTTCAGTCCGAAGACAATACGTGGTGGAACACCTATGAATTGGCGCAGAACGGCGCGGTTTTGTATGCCACCAGCACCCAGGTCAAGTACAAGGTCATCACCGGCAAGGCCTGCGAGCAACAAGGCGTGGGCTCCACCGGTGCATCAACCGGCAGCGCGCCTTCATCGGGCGGGGCGGAACCCGCGCCAGCCAGCGATGGTGGATCGTCTAGCGGTGGTTCGTCGGGGTCCTCCGGCAGTGCCGACGCCGGCAGTTCATCGGGCACTCCAGGAACGGACAGCGCCGATGGCGGCGGTTCGCCCGATGACCCCAAACAAGGCACCGATGCACCGTATGTGCCCACGTGCTACATCGATCCGGTGTTCACCACCAAAGTCGTGGCCATCGATTTGAGCAACCCCGATGCCCCCAAAATTGGCGGCAGTGTTGAACTCAAAGGGGCCTCGTGGGTCCAGAACCCGCAAGTGGTTGGCAAGACGTTGGTTCTGAGCCACTACAAGTCCGTAGCCGGCAAAGACGGCCAGTGGTGGGGCGAGTACTACCTCGACCGGATTGACGTCACGACGGCCACGACCCCAAAAATCGTCGATTCCACTAATGTTCCTGGGTGGTTGGTCGGCGTTGCCCAAGATGGTAAGAGCGCGGTCACTCTGGACTGGCAGACCCAAAAAGGCAGCAAAGTCGAGGACAACAAGATCGAGAATGTGCTGGTGGCGATCACGCTCGGCGGCGGCAAGGCCAAGATTGCCAAGTCGCTGCCGTTGCCCGAACAGGTCGGCGCGACGCTGCGCTTCGGCGATGCCATCTACGTGTCGACCTGGCCGTACTGGTGGAATTGGCCGACCGCGGGCAAGGCGGGCGAACCCATGGTGGCGCCCGAGTCCAAGTTGCTGGTATTTGACGCCAAAGACCCGGCAAAACTGACGCAAGTCGCGGCGCTCAATGCCGGAGCGGGCGTCAGCAGCCTGCACGCGGAGGGCGGCATCCTGTTCGCTGGGGTGGGACCGGGTTTGGGCCTGACGGCATGGTCGCTGGCGACACCGACCCAGCCCAAGTTTGCGGCGTTCGTGCCCACGCCAGGCTACTGGTCGCCGCGGGTGCTGATGCAGGGTAAGACGGCCTATCTGCCCTCGGGTTGGTATGGCGTGCAAAGTTTCGAACTGACGCCGTAACTGCCTAATCTGGGAATGAGATCTGCGGTGCAGGTGCTGATTGCGACCCCCCAATCAGCATCGGCACTGTGGGCTCAGGTTGCACTCCGGCCCGAGTTGCACTCCGGCCCGAGTTGCACTGCGGGCTCAAGTTGCACTGCGGGCTCAAGTTGCACTGCGGGCTCAAGTTGTACTGCGGGCTCAAGTTGTACTGCAGGCTCAAGTTTTGGTGCCGTACACGGTAACCGAAGTCCGAGATCAACTTTCGGCCGTCGCCGCGAGTCGGCTGCCCTGAGCCGCGACCTTGGCGACCCACGAAACGAGCATGAGATTGCCCAAGTCCGGTTGATGCCGGACTTGGGCGATCGAGTATAGCTCAGGTGGGTAGTCGGCACGGACCGTCCACCAACCCACGCGACCGCCTCAGCGAACGCGTCACAAGCAAGCCAAGCTCAAAGCGCTGATATGTCTACTGGATTTTGCAGTACGCCGGCCAGCCGTCGCCCAAGCCATTGGCAAACGGGTTTGAGCCGCCCAGCGTGTGCGCCAGCAAGAATTTGGCGGCGTACGCGCCCCCTTCCACCGGCCACTTGTGACCCAAACCGTGGTTGCAGGCGATGGTGAAATGGCCAGAATCCTTAAATCCTTTCAAGATAGTCAGAGCCATGGCGTCAAAGTTCTGCTCGTAGGCTTTGTCGGTCGGTCCGCCCCAACTGAACACGAATGGCGCGGTGCCGCTGTCTTTGGGCCACGGATGCAAGTAGCCACCCGAAAACGGCGCTGCGGCGGCGATTACTTTGCCGCGATGCAAGGTCAAGAACGAGCTCATCAAACCGCCGCCGGACAGGCCCATCGCGTACACGCGGCTCTTGTCCAGCCCAAATTGGTCGCCAACGCACTTGTGCATGTCATCAAAGAACACCAAGTCTGGATTATCCATGTCGTAAAAGGGCGAAGCGTAGTACCAGTCTGTTTTGAGTAGGGCTTTGCCCTTGGCGTCGCGTTCCGAACGGGCAGAGACAATCACAAACGGCTTGTCTTTGGCCTGTTCGGGCAGCAGGCCGCTGGTGTCGATCATGCCTTCGGGGGTGCCATCGACGCCATGAAACAAGAAGATTACGGGCAAGCCTGCAGTAGATGTCGCCTGCTTGGGCAGTTGCACGATAAAAGTACGCGACCGTTCGGCACTGGTCATGGTGTTTTCGCCCGGCAACAGCACTGGGCACTTGTCGATCGGCTTGTACAGCTTGACTTGGGTGCCTTCGCAGCTGGACTCGTAGGGCGACTTCTGCTGGCCATAGGGAACCGCTTTGAATTTGCTGCCCTTAAGCGAGACCTCAAACTGCGGCACGGTGCCTTCGATCTCGCCGCAAAACACCGATTTGGAGGCGATCTTGCCTTTGAGCACCATATTGAGCGGCACTTCACTGCCGGTCGGCGCGGCCTTGGCTGGCAGGACCATGTTGTCGAATTGAAGGCTAAAGGCCCCACCAGCAGCGATCGGCACATTTTGCAAGGTGGCAATCGGTTCGGAGGTGTAGGTCAAATCCGCACTCATGGCGCGCAGTTGCATCGCCAAAATGACGCCGCCTTTTTCGATATCGCCGGTCGCGACCACGGTCATCTTGAACGGCAGCTTCAAGTCACCAAAGGGCGCGGCCTGCACGCCCAAGAACCACTCTTGGCTCTCAAACAACCCATTGACACCGCCTTGAGCGTCGACTGCCGGTTGAGTGGTGTCGATGGCGGTCGCATCGGCTTGGCCGTCAGCGGCTTTGGCGTCGGTGCCGGCAGAGTTCGAGTCCGTTGTCGAGCCCGCAGTCGAGTCCGTCGGCGCGTTGCCGTCAGCCACCGGCGCGTGGTCAGCACCCGAATCCGCTGAACTGGAGTCACCGGTCGCATCTGTAGCTGCGGCCGTTGAGCTTTTGGCGGGAGCGCTGTCGCTGCACGCGCACGTTGCGGCGGCAAGCGCCACCATCGATGACCACACTGAAAATGACGTGGAACGGCGCACACAACCTCCGCGGGCCGCCCAATCGGGGCCGCCACAGGGCGCGGACGATACGACTGCGCGGCGTGGCCCGCAAGCCGTAATTGTCTGCAGCGTGCCAGCGATCGATTCGCCTAGGAGCCTGTCGGAAATCAATCGGTTGTGAAATGTCTATCAGGTTATACACAATGAATCTATTACGATCCGACAGGCTCCTAGCCAGTCAACTAGTCTCAACTGTCCGAGAACTGCCCGGAGTGAATCCCTGCAGTTTGAGACAGTTGCCGCCGTCTAGCCAGACGACGCTGGGAGCGAGTCGGAGTACTCCGACACGCTCCTAGAGAGCCGATCAACTAAGATTTGCTCGGCGTCTCAGTGCTTGCTTTGTGGGTCGCGAGCCTGCGGCACTTATTCAGTGGCCTGCGGGTTGGCGTCAGGCCGCGCCGTTTTGTTTGGGAATTCTTTGAGGTTCGGCGTTAATTGGTCCGGTCTCTAGGCGGACAAGCTCAGCACTCGACCGCGCGGCACCGGCCCGCTTCTGCCAAATTTGGTGCGCGCCGGATTGAAATAGCCAAACCGCAGCGCCGGGAAGCGCTGACGCAACTGCGCGATCACGCTCAAAATCCCCACCGGTTCATCGACGGCCTCTGGGGGCAACACCCGCAAATACAGCTCGGGATCGATATTGAGATTGCGCAGTTGAATCAGATCGACCCCGCGTTCGATGAGCGCCATCAACGCATCGATCTCGGCCCGCGTGTCCGTTACACCTGGAAAAACAAAATAGTTGAGCGACACATACTTGCCGCGGGCCTTCATTTCATCCAGCGACTGAACGACATGAGCAAAATCATAGCCTTTAGGCTTGTAATAGGCCCGATACAGGGCTGGCCGCGCCGAGTTCAGCGAAATGCGCATGCTGTCCAAGCCAGCGTCGGCCAGCCGCGCGACGATCCGCGGCAAGCTGGCATTGCTGTTGAGGTTAATTATCCCCGCTTGGGTCCGCGCGCGGATCCCGGCCACCGTCTCTTCGAGCACTTTGGGCTGCAAAAGCGGTTCGCCTTCACAACCTTGGCCAAAACTGACGACGCCATTGGGCACGCGTTGCAGGTGCAAACAGGCCAACTCAATGAGATCCACCGCGCGCGAGGCAATCTGAATGCGATCATGATTGGCGGCAAACGTCGAACCTGACTGATCGGAAATGCAGCCCACGCAGGCGGCGTTGCACTGGGTCGCGGCCGGCAGGGGTGCTTCCCAGCGGCCCAAAAAGTAATTCTGAGCTGCCCGGCAATGATAGACCAGAGCGCAGTGTTCGATATGAGAAATTGCCCTATTTTCAGGATGTTGGCCGCGTTGCTCAGCAACGCCTTGGCGCACCAGATCGAGGTCAAAACGGTAGGGATCCTGACGCTTATCGGCGTCAACCCGCACTGCCGGCACCACAAAACGCCCATTGAGCCAACCCACCGCGGTGTAAGCGTACAGGGTCAAGTCGGGCGCATCGGCGCGAGTATCGTAGGCTGGGTGCAACAGCCGGGCGTAAGCCGGGGCAACAAAGGCCGAAACAGCTTGCAATACACCAGTTTGAGCGTCGCCTTCGACCTCAACCGGTTCTTGACTGTCCACAGCCAGCGCGTAGGGAATGCGCTGCGGCAGCACAAACAAGTCCGAGCCTTTGGGCAGGGCAATCAGCTCTTCCTCCAGCGGTTGCCGCCAGACTTGGCCATCCCAGCCCAGCATCGCCAGCGTCGGATGATCAAAGATATTGCCATTGGCATCGGCAACAACAGCGCGCGGATAATCGTCTTTCTTCACACTCGCCACCAAGGGTTACAAGGTAATTTGCGCATTGATCAGCACATTGAAGCTGGCCGGCGAACCCAAGTTGATGCCGCCCACGGGCACCGCGTCGCCGTCACCGGGCTTGGCTACCGGCGCCTGAATCGCCGCGCCCACTCGCACTTTGCGCAGGTTGAGGCGAATGCCGCCGGTAATCAACCACACATTGTGATAGCTCTTGGTGTTCTTGATGTTCCACAGCGAATCGACTTCGAGCGACAGGGCGATAGCGCCCAAGTCCGCCAGTGCGCCTACGCCGGTGTGCAAGTAGCGCAACAGCCGCAAGTCATTGAGTGGATTGGCGTCTTTGTTTCGATCCGCAGCGGGGCGCAGCTCGACAAATTCGCCGCGCGCCACCAGATTGACAAAGGCCAGCTCAGCGCCGACCACACCGTAGCCGGTCCAACTCTGGTAGTCGTGCATAAAGCGCGGCGCTGCCAACGGATTGGACAACGTGATGGTGGTACTGTCCTGCGACCCCAGCGGCGCCCACACCGAACCGCCCACTGCGAAACCGAAAGCCTTGCCACTACCGCCCAGCGCGCCGCCGATCTTGAGGTCCGCGCCCGGATTGCCCAGTACCAGTGTGGTTTTACTTTTACTGAAAAATCCAGCGATTGGGATTTGGGCACTCAGCTGCACCGGTCCGGCCACCACCGCAGCGTAGGGTTCAAGCGCAAAGGTGGTGGTGGGCTCCGGCTCGTTGTAGAACTGCACGATCGTCGCCAACATTTTGAGCTTTTGCGAGTCGATTTGGTTGATTGCGGTCTCTTGTTCCGAGGTAAGCTGACCTTGAGCCCTGAGTTCGGTCTTGAGTTGTTCGCGAAATTTCTCGACTTGGCCCGAATCGGCCAGCGCTTTGACCTCCTTGGGATCGACATACTGAATGTAATCGACAACCTGCTTGGCCTGCGGATTTTGCGCTGTGTATTGGTCAACTTTCTTCTTGACTACGCTCTGAATCACCGCTTGGACTGGCGCAACCTGAAAGTGGGCACCAGCACAAAACCGGCGGTCCGACGACGACGGTTTGAGCGTGCGACCGACAAACAGATCGGCATTGGCAAAGGGATCAGCCACTGCTAGGCCGCTGAACACGGTGCAAGTCACGGCAGCCACAATGGGCACCAGAGTCAAGCGCACGACGGAGCCTCGCAGGGCGGTGTAGGCCGCCGACCAAAGCCTAGCCATCACTTTGGCGGTGCGCAAATTGGTGAAACGACCTACCAAGGCGCCCAGACCACGACCACACCGCCGCCCACAGCTGGAACGGCCGACACGGTGACCAGCGGTCGGGGCCCACTGTCGCGGGCCAACCACCAAATCGCTCCGCCCAGTAGCGCTGCGCCGCCGACGCCCGCCACGGTCCAACCCATGGCTTTTTCATTGCCGATCGCGGTAGCGCGGCCCTGGGCGTCCAGATAACCGACTGTGATCAAGGCTTTGGGATTGCGGTCCAGTGCGCCCCACGTATCCGCGCGCAACGCCTTTTCGGCGACCAAAGCCTGTTGCAGGCGATAACCGCCCACGCCCACCGCCACCGCGCCGCTCACCACCGACAGCAGCGGACCCCACGCAACACCAGGCCCGTCGGCCCCGGACAAGTCGTACTGCGGCATTTTGCCTTTGCCCGCACCGGCGCGTTTCGAAGGGTCGTCGCTGGGCTTGAGCGCATCCATGCGTTCGCGATCGGCCTGCTGCCGCGCGGCTTGCTCGGGTTCGCGCCGCAAGCGTTCGGCAGTCTGAGTTTTTTCCTGCTCGGCAGTGGCGGTCTTTTCACGCTGCGCTTTCAGTTCCGTCTCACGCTGCGCTCGCAGTTCGGTCTCCCGTTGCGCTTTGAGCTCACTGTCACGCTGGGCTTTCAAGTCTATCTCACGCTGCGCAGCTTGTTCGCGGGCCAAAATTTCGGCTCGCTCGCGCGCTTGTGCCGCTTGCTGCGCTTGCAGTTCGCTATCCGCAAGCGGTGGAGCACCCAAGGCGACCAGCCGCCGACTCGCGGCCTGAGCCTCTGGAGACTGCGGCCCCGCCAGCCGCAACACGTGCCGATAGGCCGTTAGCGCCTCGGGCACCAAATTGGCCTTGTCAGCCAATTCAGCAGCCAGCAGCCAGACTTGCAGATCGTCCGGCAGCAACTTACTGGCAGCCAAGGCATGGCGAAAACCAAGGGCCGGATCGGGGGCTTGCATGGCTCGGCGCAGCAACGCCTTGACCCGTTCATTTTGCACATCCGCTAGGTGTTGCTGGGCTTGTGCAGCCTTTTCTGGAGAACCCTTTGGATTCTTAATAAAAATCTCGTAACGCGCGGCGGCATCATCCCAGTTGCCCGCTTTGTGGCACGAGCGCGCTGAACTGTAGAGCCAACCGCCTTCATTGGGCTGCAGTTGCCAGGCTTGGTAAAAAAGGCGCGCCGCGTCCTCAAAACTGCCCTTGTCGTAGGCGGCCTTGGCAGCGAGTGCGGTTTTTTCGGCCGCAGTGGCAGCGATGCTCAAGGACGGCGCGAGCAGAGTGACCGCAGCCAAAACCGCGAGCAGCAGCCCAACGCGCTTGACCAAGCGAAGTCCGAGGTTGATTTCAGTCATCGACTACCGAGCTCTTGGCCTTCTTGATTTTGGGCGGTCGCGGCGCCGCGGGCTTTGCCACTTCAGCCTTGATTTTAGGCACTTCAGTCTTGATTGGCGCGATTTCGGGTTTGATTGGGGTTGCTTCTTTCTTGATCGGCGGTAATTGGGCCTTGACGGGTAGCGGTTGGGCGACCGTCGGTGGCGGCGAGGACGGGATGGCCGTTGGCTCGGATCCGACTGGATCTGCTCGAAATGGGACGGCCGCCGGCGCGGAATCGCCTGTATTCGGCGCGGGCAGGACAACCGCGGTTGGCGCCGCTGGTTGGGCTGCAACCGGGACGATCGCGATCGGCGGGGCCGCTGGCAGCGGCTCTGCTTGCACCAAAGGGGAAGTGAGGTGGGCGGCCGGCGCTGAAGCGGGCGCCGCGACTGACTCGGCTAGCGCGGGCGGCTCGCCACCGAACTGAGTCGCCACGATCCAGCCGATAGCTAGGACCGCAACCACACTGGCACTAATCGCAACGATTTTCAGCGGTTTCTGTGGAGGAGCCTCGGGCAATTCGTCGCTGGGCACATGCGGCCGGATCTGGGGCAATTGCAGCACTATTGCGTCAGACTTGCGGGTATTTGCGCCATCAGCACCCGCAATCGCGGCGCTGGCGGGCAGCGGAGTGGAGACCATGGCTTTAGCAGGTGCAGGGCTGGCGACGACGTCGGCGTGGTAGGCTTGGGTGCCAGATACCGTGGCCGCTGCTGCATTCGCTGGTGCGGCGTCGGCGGCAGCTTTACCCGTAATCGGCGTCATCACCGCCGGATCGGGGTGGCGCAGCGCCTGGCGCATCATCGATGGCGGCGTCGCTTCGCGAACGGCCAGTTCTTCAGCGGTGGGCAACGGCGGCGGCGTTCCAGGCTGCAGGTCGCCGACGCCGGCCTTGCTGTCCCAGCCCTGCATCGCATCGTCGCCCAGATCGATGACGTTGGCGGTGCCCAGATGTTTGAGGGCCGCGACCTTTTCGAGCGCCAAGCGCATGGTGCGGGCATCGGCAAACCGCCCTTCTGGGGCCTTGGCCAGCGCAGTGAGCAACACTTCAGCAAGTGAATCAGATACTTCGCCTGGAGCCACTTGCCGCGGATCGGGGACGCGTTCGTAGCGATGCCGGTACATCAACTGCAACGGATCGCTGCCCTCAAACGGCAATTGACCAGTGGCACAGCGAAACAGCACCACTGCCAACGAATACAAGTCGCTGCGACCATCGACGTCCTGACCCACGCATTGCTCTGGGCTCATGTAGGCCGGCGTGCCCAGCGCCGTCCCCGAACCAGTCAACGACGAACCGCGCATGCGCGCAATGCCAAAATCGAGCAGTTTGACCACTCGGTCTTCGCCCGGCACTTCGGCTAGCACCATATTGGCCGGCTTCAAGTCGCGGTGGACCAAATCGCTGGCGTGCGCTTCGGCAAGACTGCGCAGCGCAGAAATGCCGATTTCACAAGCCTTTTGCTCGCCCAACACCTTGCCGAACAGGGTGCATTCGCGCAGCACCCGCTCCAGCGACGGCCCGACCAACATTTCCATGGCCATGAACAGAGCGCCATTTTCCGCTTGGCCAAAATCATACAGCCGCACCGTATTGGGGTGACGTAACTGTGCGGTAATTTTAGCTTCTTGAAAAAAACGTCGAATCGCCGCATCGCCCTGCTCTTCGGAATCCAACGCCAAGAATTTGAGCGCCACCAACTGACTGGTCGACACATGGCGCGCCGAATACACCGAGCCAAAGCCACCGCGACCGAGCAGACCTTCAATGCGATAGCGCCCGGCCACGACCGACTGCGCTGGAAACTTGAGACCTTCTTGCCCAACAAATGCGCGCACTACCGTCGGCGTGCCGTCCCAGGCGCAGGTCTGGGCAGAGGCATCGCGACCGCAAGCGGGGCAAAAGCGGGCAGTTGTGGCAGTGCTAACAGTCAAGCGATGGTGTCAGGCGCGGCAATGCGATGCTGCGGCGCAACCGTTAAAAATGGCACATATGCGCGGCGGTGACAAGGTTGCCCGTGAAGTTACTTGACTTTCCGCACGTTGGCGTCCTGTTGCATGCCCGTCCAGCGCAGGCGAACATGCGCAGCAGTCGCCACTTGGCGGCGGGTCGGGTTGAACGTGCCTTCTGCATTGGCGCTTGAACAATTACCGATCGCCATCGTCGGTTGTGGCGGTTTGGGCGTCCCCGCGGCGTGGACACTGGTCTTGGCCGGTTGCCGCCGTCTAACGCTGGTTGACGACGACTGTATTGAGTTATCTAACCTGCATCGTCAGGTCTTGTATCCGCACGCCGCGATTGGCCTGAGCAAAGCCCAACAGTTGGCGACGGCGCTGCAAGCCCGCTTTGGCCCACTTGACATCCACTGTCGCCAATTGCGGGTCACCGCTGAGACGGTTTCGCCAGCATTGAACGGGTGTGCCGCGGTTGTGGAGTGCACGGACGACGCCGCCAGCAAGTTCATCGTCAACGACTGGTTGGTCGCCGACCGCGGACGCACTGGCACCATGGCCGCCGCCATCGGCCGCGGTGGTCAATGGTTCACCGTCAGTCGCCACACCAGTTGCTATCGCTGCCTATTTCAACAACCACCCGACCCCCAGATTCTCGCGACCTGCAGCGTCGCCGGCGTTTTGGGCCCCGTCGTGGGTGCCGTAGGCAGTTGGGCCGCCCGGTCGCTGCTGGCAGCGCTACAGGGCCAACCTGACGCTGCGCATGGAGCACTGGTGCGCTTTTCTCCCCGCGGCCTCTTGCGCACCGCCGTCGTCCGTGCCGCCGATTGCATTTGCGCCGATGCGTCTTATCGTGATGGGCCTGACGCGCCGAATCCACCCCACTAACTAGAAACTTGGGGGCGCGTCGGCCCCAAACCCCCGCGGTGGTCCGCATTTGCGGCCCACATTCCACCTGCCGCTCAATGAGTTTCATGCGTCGAGGGTGCCGATTTGGCGGCATGCGGAACTCTTAAGCGCAGGCGTCACCCCTTTCTGCAGTGTCTAGGAGCATCATTTCCCATGGCTACCATCAAAATTCCGACCCCATTGCGCAAGTTTACTGGCGAAAAAGACTCGGTCGAGGTCACCGCGGCGACCGTAGGCGAAGCGTTGCAGGCCCTGGAGGCCGCGCACCCGGGTTTGTTGGCCAAGATCGTCGACGACGAGGGCAAAATCCGGCGTTTTATCAATGTATACGCTGGCGACGAAGACGTGCGCTTTTTGGACGGCCTGCAGACGCCGGTCGGCGCCCGCGACGAGATATCCATTATTCCCGCCATTGCCGGCGGTGCCCACGGATGAACGCGCCGCGCGATCCCAAGCTGCTTTACGAGCGGTATGGCCGCCAACTGCTGGTAGATGGTGCAGATTTTTCCGGCCAACAGGCCTTGCATGGTCTGGCGGCGGTGTTTGCTGCCGATACTTCGGAGGTTGGACAAGCGGCAGCGCAGGTGTGCGCCCACTATCTGGTCGGTGCCGGTTTGGGTCGTGCGGTGGCGCCGTCGGCGTGGGCCGCGAGATTGCAAGACCTGGATCCGCAGCTAATCCTAAGCGATAATCCACGGTTGGCCGAGCCGCCGGTAGCGCAATTCTGGTTTGCTCAGCGGCCATATGGCGCCAGCGTCGACGTCGCTTTGACGGACGCCGCCCAGGCGCCAAGCGCAACCGATTTGGACACTCCGACCGCGCACACCACGGCTTGGACCCAAGGCGCAACGGGTCCAGCCCGGGTCGCGACGCTGCGCTTGGTGTTGGGGCAACCCGCTACGGCGGATGCCGCGGTGGTGTTGGGCGCGCTGGCCGCCGATCTGGTAGCGGCCGACGTGCTCAAATTGGCGGCGTTGCCGGCCTTGGTCGCTGTCGATTGGAGCGATCCTGACCACCCTCACATCGAAAAAACCGAGCGCGGGCCGCAGCAGTCGAGCGGCGGTGCGGCCGCCGCGGCGCCAAGCCTTTTGGCAGAACTGAAGCGAGATCCGCAGGTTCTACAAGTTGCCTGGTCCGAAAGTTGCGCCCGCTACCCCCAAGAGGCGTGTGGCTTGGTCTTGCGCGACGCGGCTGGGCTGCTCAGCGTTGTCGCCGCGCCCAACGTGCAAGACCGCTACCACGCGCTCGATCCGCAGGCCTACCCGCGCACCGCCCGCACGGCCTACAAGCTCAACGAACGCTTGATCGCCAAAGCCGCCGAGCAAGGCCAGCATTTGGTCGCCATCTGGCATTCGCACTGTGATGCAGGAGCCTATTTTTCGGCCGAAGACGTGCGCTGTGCCGCACCCAATGACCAGCCGCTGTATCCCGAGGTCGCCTACTTGGTCGTTAGCGTCATTGGCGGCGCGGTCGCTGGGGCCCAAATGTACCACTGGGACCCCGTCTGTCGTGGATTCGCCCCAGAAATGCAGCCAAATTGACGCAGTGCGTTGTAATTGACGGACACAATCGCTACGCTCAACCACTGCGGGTAATCCGATTGCGCAGCAAGGACTTTGCATGAAATCTGTCGCTATACTCGATCGCCGAAGTCCGGCATCAAATGCCGGACCGCCGATCTCGTGCTTGCTCAGTGGGTCGCCAAGCTCGCGTCTGCTGCGCAGCCGACTCGCGGCTCCGGTCAAAGGTTGATCTCGAATTTGGGTGACCATGTATAGTGTTGCTACTCTCAAAGGTCTGGCCCAAGGCGCGTTGGGGGCGACCCTGCCCAGTCTGAGCAGCCTGACTATGGCCCAAGCGTGGGCGGCGTTGTCGCCATTGCCGCTCGGCAAACAGGCGTTTGCGCAGATGATCAAGATCAAGATCCCCTACACGGGCACCATCGGCGCGGTGGTCGACGAACTGTGGGACGGTCACAGCAAGGTGGTGCTGCGCGATCGACGCAGTGTTCGCAACCATTTGGACTGCGTTCACGCGGTGGCTCTGGCTAATTTAGGTGAATTCTGTTCTGGATTGGCGATGTTTCACGCCATCGACGGCAAAGCCAAGGGCATCGTCACCGAACTGAACGTGAAGTACCTCAAGAAGGCGCGCGGCACCCTAATTGCCATTTGCGACACCGAAACCGCCGCAGTGACTGAACCGCGCACCCAAATCGTGCAAGCGATCATTCGCGACAAGGCTGGCGACGTGGTGTGTACCGTGCAGGCTGCTTGGCAGCTTAAACCAATCTAATTGGTTATGAATACTCTGCCCTTTCCCACCGATCGCCCGGTGTTGTTTTTCGACGGTGTGTGCGGCTTATGCAACGCCGCAGTCGATTTCGTCATCGCCCGCGACCGGCACCAGCGTTTTCTGTTTGCGCCGCTGCAGGGCGAACTGGCCAAGACCGAAGTGGGCCCGGAGCCAGCGGGCGGCTGGCAGACCTTAGTGTTGCGCGACGGCGGCGTGACCTACCATCGCAGTAGCGCCGCGCTGCGCATCGCCCTGCATTTGGGCGGCGTGTGGCGACTGGCTGCAGTTTTTCGACTGATTCCAGCGCCTTTGCGTGACGTTGTCTACGATTGGATCGCACGGAATCGCTACCGCTGGTTTGGCAAAACCGAAACGTGCCGGTGGCCCAAACCTGCCGAGCGGGCACGGTTTCTGCAGTGAATGCGCGGTGGCTGGCAGTGCTACACCGTCCGCGAATTGCCTTGACCCCCAGCACCAGCACTCTTACCTTGGCGCCCTGCCACACTGCAGATCGAAGTCAAGCATGACCAGCGCAAATACCAATCTTACCGCAACCTTCGACACCGCGCTGACCCGCCACGCCCGCATCGAAGTGCCGCTAATTTGCGGGGCCATGTACCCGTGCAGCAACTGGGAACTGGTGGCTGCTGCCTCTGCCGCCGGTGGCATTGGCATCTTGCAGCCGATTTCATTGGTCTACGCCCACAAAGGCGATTTTCGCGAAAGCCTCAAGAAAATGAATAGTGCCGCGGGCGGCAAGCCAATCGGCATGAATGTGCTGACCGAGGCCAGCTCGAAGGTCTACCTCGACCGCATGACCAAGTGGGTCGACATCGCGCTCGAGGAAGGCGTGCGGTTTTTCGTCAGTTCTCTGGGTAATCCCAAGTGGATTGTCGATCGAGTGGCGCCGTTTGGCGGCATCGTCTACCACGATGTCACTGAAAAAAAGTGGGCGCTCAAGGCTGCCGATGCTGGAGTGCATGGGCTAATTGCCGTCAACAACCGCGCGGGTGGTCACGCGGGCGCCAAGGGTGTGCAAGAGTTACTCGACGAGTTGAGCAGCCTCGGTCTTCCCGTGGTGTGCGCGGGCGGTATCGGCGACGAAGCGGGCTTTGTGCAGGCCATGGGCATGGGCTACGCCGGGGCCCAACTGGGGACGCGCTTTATTGCCACCACCGAATGCAGCGCGCATAATGACTACAAACTCGCTATTTTGAAAGCGAAATCCGCCGATATTGTACTGACCGATAAGATCTCGGGGGTGCCGGTGGCGGTGATTCGCTCGCCCTACGTCGAGGCGATCGGCATGCACGCGACCGGCTTGGCCAAGCTGCTGCTGCAAAACAACCGCACCAAGCATTACATGCGGCTGTACTACAGCTTGCAGTCGCTATGGAAACTCAAGCGCTCCAACGCCAAGGGTTCAGGCTACGAGCAATACTTCCAAGCCGGCAAGTCGGTGGATGGTATCGATCAAATTGAACCGACTGCCGCGATCGTCGATCGCTATGCCCAGGCGGCACGGCTGGCTCGAGTCGGTACGGCGCTGCAAGCGGCAGCCTAAACCCAAATTCCCCATCGACTTCCCCCGCGGCCCCCGATTTGGGATGCAGATCAAGGAACAAGGAGCTTTTCTGCCAGTGGTGTACTCGCGTACGTCGCTGGCAGAAGAGCGACGCAGTGACGCCGAGCTGCGCCCAAAGCGGGGGATCGCGGTAAAGCATACTGGGCAGGCTAACTGGATTGGCCTAAGCGCACCACCCCGCCGGGCCGTTTGCCTGTCAATACGCCATCTTGCGCCACCACTTGCCCGGCCACTAGGGTCGCTTTGTAGCCCGTTGCAGTCTGCAGTAAGCGCTTGCCGCCCGCCGGCAAGTCAGCGACCAAGCGCGGCACGTCCAGACCTAAATTGGTGTAATCAATGATGTTGAGGTCGGCGCGCAGCCCCGGCACCAAGCGCCCCCGATCGGCAAAGCCCATGTGGTCGGCGGTGTCCGCGCACAGCATTTGCACCGCGCGCTCGACGCTCAAGCGACCAGTCGGGCGATCGCGGGTCCACCAAGTCAGCAAAAATGTGGGGAAACTGGCATCGCAAATGGTGCCGGCATGGGCACCGCCATCGCTCAGACCCGGCAAGGCCAACGGGTGATGGAGCATTTCGCGCACCACCTCCAAATTGAAGGCCTGATAGTTGTATATCGGAAAGTAAATCAGAGCCTTGCCGTCATCCTCCAGCAGCGCATCGTAAATCTCGTCGCGCGCTGTCGCCCCGCGCTTTTTGGCCGCCATCCCCAGCGAGTCAGCCAACGAGGGCTCGTAGTTGGGGGTCGCCCCCAAGCGGAACAATTTGAACGCCAACTGATCCAGCATCGCCAGCATGCGGTCGGCCAGCGGTGGAATCGAGCTGCCGTCGCCGGCCACCTTGTCATTTTGTTCGCTGAGTAGTTGAGTGCGAAATTGCGGATCGCGCAGCGTCGCCACTCGTTCTTCGATGGGTAAGTGTGCGATTTTCTTGTAACTTGGGCAGCCCATAAACGGATGAAAGGTCGCCTCTAAACCCAGCAATACGCCAATGCCTCTGGGCGCCACTTGCAGTTTGATCGCCAGCCCTTGGGCGACGGCTTGCTGCGCGCGGGCAAAAATCCGCCGCCACTGGTCAGGTTCCAAGTCGCGCTGCGACACCGACAAGGAGGTCTTGTGGGTGGGCGCCGCCTGCGCCATCGCCAAAACGACATCAAATTCGGCGTCAAAGCGATCCGGACCCGCGTCCATGTCAAAGTCCGACACGGCCATGAGCACGCCGTGGTCTAAGCCTTCAAACGCCTTGGCAATTCCCGCAAGCTCGCGCACCGTCGCCTCGGCGGCTGGGGTCGGCGCTCCGCGTTTGGTGCGATGGTTATCGGTACGACCGGTCGAAAATCCAACAGCGCCAGCGCGTAAGCCCTGCCGCAGCTCGTGGCACATCGCGGCAATGTCGGCGTCAGTGGCTTGTTCACCGGCGACCGCGCGCTCGCCCATGGCCCACATCCGCAACGCGTCGTGCGGCACCTGTACGGCCACTTCGATGGCCCGCGGCATCGTCGCCAAGGCATCGAGGTACTCCGAAGTCGTTTGCCACTGCCAACGAATCCCTTCAGTCAGCACGGCGCCGGGGATATCCTCAACCCCTTCCATAAGTTCAATGACTTTGGCTCGATCTGCCGTCCGCACGGGGGCAAAACCAACGCCGCAGTTGCCCATCACCGCCGTGGTCGTGCCGTGAATCGACGACGGCTTCATATCCGCATCCCACGTCGCTTGGCCGTCGTAGTGGGTGTGAATGTCGACAAAGCCGGGCGTGACCAGAAATCCGCGGGCATCGATGGTGTGCAGGGCCGAGTCGGGCGCGCTGCCCACCGCCGTCAGCTTGCCAGCCACAATGCCAATGGCCCCATCGTAAGCGGGCCGACCGCTGCCATCGACAATGCGGGCGTTGATAATCTTGAGGTCGTACATGGTCTCACTCGATTCAGCGCTGCGATCTCAGCGCCGTTGGGCAGGAGCCGACGACCCTGGCCGAAAACAAAGTCTCTGACCAGTCGTCGCGGGGTTAGGATCTAAACTACTCTATAAATTCAATGTGTTACTTGCAAAAACCGACAAAATCCGGCACCGACTTGGCGTCAGGCCCTAGGACCGGCGAGCACGTACCAGCAGCGCACACCGGCGCTTGTCCGTCCGTATGGCAGCGAGCAAGACACTGCAGGCCCTTGCCGTCATTGATGCACAGCAAGCCAAGCCCGCACGCGGATTGTTGGCTACAGGCGCTACCCAGGCCGCTCGTGCCAGCGACAATGCAGGTCTTGAGCCAGCCGCTCGGGGTACAAGTCGAACCGCTAGCGCAACCGGCATCGGTTAGCGGATTGCATGGAGCGCTGGGTTTGCAGGCGCCCAGATTTTGGCCAGCCTCGCCGGCGCCGTCGAATACCAGTTTGTCGCATGGAACACCGGGCTTGCACAGTTGAGTGGCGTCTTTGCCCGTCCAATCGCACAGTTGGCGGCACAAGCCGGCGACACACAAGGCGCCGATCACGCAATCGTTGAAGTTCTTGCACGGATCGCCGGGCTTGAGGCTGCCAGCGGAGTAGCACAGATTGGACTTGCCATCGGGGAAGCACTGCTTGCCACTGGCACAGCCGGCAGACGTCAGCACTTTGCACGTCGGCGCTGGACACGCGCCGCAATCTTGCGGGCAGCTTGCGCAGGTTTCGTTGGCGGCGCAGGTGCCGTTGCCACAAAACGCCGGGCAGGTTCCGCAATCCGCAGGGCATGTTTGACAGTTTTCGCCGTCCGCGCACTTGCCATTGCCACAGCTGGCCGAGACGTCGCCAGCGGCGTCCGTGGGCGACACTTCCTTTGCGCCCGCGTCGGCCGTGTCATCGGGACTAGCCGTTTCGGGCAGCGCATCCTCATCGGTGGAGGCGTCGGTCTTTGGCCCATCGGCAACAGTGTCGACCGGCTGCTCTTCGCCATCAGCGGGTTCAATTTCGGCTACCGCTGCCTCTTGGCCCAGCTGCGGTGAGTCCAACATAGTGAGATCGGGCTTGAAAACCGCGGTGGCGTCGACCACAGCCACATCAAGCGTGGGCGCTTCCGCGATCGGCTCAAAGCAACCACTACAAGCGAAGAGCGCTGCAAGAACGCAGTGTCTCGGCCAAAATGGCATGGCTTTTAATAGCTTAGGGCGGGGAGTTGTTGACAGCGATAATATAGGCGTTCTCCACGCACACCGGTGACGGTTTGGCATTGGTGTCGCGATAAACGCGCACAAAATAATGGGCCGAGTTGTCGCTGCACAAATTGAGACCAGGGGCAGCGCCGGTAAAGTTGGGCTTAGGTGCCAGACACTTACACTCGCCAGCTTTTTCGGGAACCGGCGATTTGGGGCTGTCGCCAAACGTGCTCTGCTGGGGCTTGGCGTCCGAGCCGGTCGGCGTCCCGCCGTAGAAGCTGGTAGTCCACGAGTGCTCTGTTTCTGCCTTGCACACCTGATCGGCATTGGCGCACGACTTGCGATACACGTCAAAAACAAACTGATTATTGGGATTTGACGCAAACTTGATGCGCACAAAATACTGGTCACACGAGTTGTCGTCGGGTTGGTCCTTGGCAAAGAAGTGAAACCAATCGCCGTCCTCACTTGGCATGATATTGCCTTTGCCGGTCACCGTGTTGCTGCCGTCGGGCATCTCGCCCAGTTCGATGTAGTTGCCGCAGGTGTTGCCCTTGACGCCGTAATTGGCATCGCCGCCACATTCGCAGCCGTTGGCCGGGTTTTCATCGACGTCGAACAGGCCCGGCGCGCACTTGCCGACGCCACATTTGCCCATCGTACAGCCGGCTTGGCCACCGGCTACCTGCGGACAGCTGGCCGAAGCGTTGCCGTCGTCGGTCTTGCCGCTGCAGTCATCGTCGATACCGTTGCAAATTTCCAAGATGGTCGGGTTGATTTTCTTGTTGTTGTCGTCGCAGTCACCGGGCTTGTCCGTGGTGTAAATCTTATTGGCACCACACAGGCATTTGCCTAGCGACAGCCCGCCGCCGCCCACAGCGGGCCCGTAGGTGTCCAAGTCGGCATCGGTGTAAAAGAGCTTACAGCCGTCGGCGCCCTCTTCGTCGGTTTTGCCGTTGCAGTTGTCGTCTTTCTTGTTGCACACCTCGTCAACGCCCGGTTTGACGAGCTTGCTGGCGTCGTCGCAGTCGCCGCCCAGTTCGATCCAGTCGGCGGTTTTCTTGCTGGGGCACAGGCAGGCTGAGTCATCGTTGTCGCCGTATTTGTCGCCGTCCTTGTCCTTGTAATAGACCTTGCAGCCTTTGGCCCCGCTTTCGTCGATCTGGCCGTTGCAGTTGTTGTCAAAGTTGTCGCAAACCTCGTCGGCGCTGGGTTTGGTCGACGCGACCAAGTCGTTGCAATCACCGCCATTTTTTGCGTAACCGACCCCAGGATCCTGACACAGACAAGCGCCAATGCCGGTGCCAAAACCGTCGCTGTCGTTGTCAGGGTAGAACATGATGCAGCCGACGGCTTCGTCTTCGTCAGTTTGGCCGTCGCAGTCATTGTCAATGTTGTCGCAGGCTTCGCTGGCTGGAGCGTCAGCGGTGCACAGGGTCAGACCTTCGCTGGTGCAGGTGCGCGCGGCTTTGCAGCTGCCAAACTCGTTGGTTTTTTGGCACTCGGTGGCGGCGCTGATGGCGACCCACGCGGCTAGGCAACTGCATTCGCCCGATTCGGGCATGCATTGCTTGACGGCGCCTTCAATGCCGGGGATGGCGGCGTCATTGCACACAAAGCCAGTCTTGCAATCTTTGGCCTCGGCGCAGCCGGTGCCACAAAATGAGCCATTGACGAAGCCCTGGCCGTCGTCGCGCGGGATGCAAAAGTTTTGATCCGCCTTGGCACCCGAGGCCGCGCAGTCGGTGTGGGCCTTGCATGGGCGGCACAACAGCGTGTAGGCGGGCAGGCACACGTAGGTCAATTCGTTGTTGCCGGCGGTTTGGGTGCACTTCCAATCTTTGGGGCAGGCGCTGGTGCACGTCTTGCTGCAGACTTTGCCTGTTTCACTGTCGACACAGTAGCTTGAATCACAGTCGACGTTGCTCACGCACGGGCAGCCAAACGAGTTGGGCGACGCGCACAGTTTTTCTTGGAGCGCCGCCAAGTCCAGCATCGGCGTGTCGTCTTTGGCACTGCCATCGGTGCCGGCCACCGTCCCGATATCGAGACCACCGCCAAAACCGCCTTGCCCGGCAACTGCATCGCCAGCGGGATCGCCCGAGCCGGAGCAAGCCGCGGGGGCGACCAAGATCGCGGACACTGCAGCTAGAACCGCTGACCGGACGAACATCACCGACGCTAGCCTGCCGACCATATCCCGCATTCCGTCAACCCTACTGCTTTGGCGGTGTTCCGCCACCTGAACGGGTCCAACCTGACACCAAAGGGCCAAGTTACCGAACCACCAACCCGCAGCTAGACTACACACCGGCCTCGATCGAGCAGGGGCCGCCCATCGCGGCGGGATACATCGTGCACGCTTCCGCGCCGCTGCGCAAAAAACCCCCGCACCGGGCAATTTGAGCGCCAAACGGAGCGCACGCCTTGACCAAAAAGCTATTGCAACTCCGCGTTAATCACCGTGTAGCCACTGGCGCGAAAGAGCTTGGTCAGCACCAGACCGACCTTGGCTCCGGCCGGCATCCCCGGCAACAAGCCGCCGATATCCAGGCTCGGCAAGTCGATATTGAGTTTGTCGAGCCCCGGCAGGCCTTTGGACAACTGATCGGTCAGCAGCTTGGTGATCAGGCCCTCGAACACGGCCTTGGAAGGCTCAAATTCTTTGGTGATGCTGACCATTTCCAGGTGGTACAGGACCTCTTTGTCCATGACTACGTTCATTTGCGGCGTGCCCTGTGCCGACGTGCCCAAGGCGATGGTTGCGCCGACGTCAAAACTGCCGAAAAAGCCAAAGCTCAGCGGTGGATCGCCCAGTGGCACGTTGGCGCCGATAAAGGCGTCGCCGACCTGAATTCGCAGCTTCATCGGATCGGCGCCGCCGCAACTTTCGACAATCGGTGGCAAAAACAGATCGAGGTCCAAGGTGGCGCCGTCTAGTGGAATCGGCGAACTGGACGCGCTGGCCCCAAGCGCCGCCAAATCGACCTTGTCCATCTTGAGCCCGCCGGCGTACCACAT
>SHZD01000217.1 GCA_009692465.1 Myxococcales bacterium | reverse complement strand
TCTATTACGATCCGACAGGCTCCTAGCCAGTCAACTATTCTCAACTGTCCGAGAACTGCGCGGAGTGAATCCGTGCAGTTTCGGACAGTTGCCGCCGTCTAGCCAGACGGCGCTAGGAGCGAGTCGGAATACTCCGACACGCTCCTAGACAGTTCGCAGGACTGTCTCATAGGCGTACGCAAGTACGCCTCAGTCGTCAAGCCCCTTGCTCCTTGTCGAGCGACAGCGAGCGACAGCGAGCGACAGGGCTCTGGCATCCCAAATCGGGGGTCGCGGGGAATTTCGCTGGAGAATTTGGGAGCCGCAATTGGCTTGCGCATCCCTGTTTTGGGCGCGCGGTGCCTAACTCCGGTCAGGTGTTGCGGCCACCGCCGGCCGCGCTATGCTCTGGGCATGGGTTCAACCGCAAAGCAGACGTGGTCGGGGAGATGGGGCAAACGCCAGTGCCTCATTCGGTGGTTCCGGTTGGGCATCGGTGTTGCATGGCTCAGTGGCTGCCGCGATCCCGCGCCGGTCGTATTGGCGCCAGCGCCACCGCCTGTGACAACGCAACTAAAGCAGCCGCAGCCAACGGAAATGGCCAAACCTGCTTGGGTGCGCGACCCCCGTCAGTGGGGCTGGCCGACCGGGTCCGCGGCTGTTGGATCCGTCGACGTGTTGCTGTGGTCGGCGGCGCCGGCTGCAAGTGCTGCGCAAGTGGATGGTGCAGTTGGTGGTTTTGCGACACAGCTGCGCCTACTGGCGCCGCCGCCCACGGTGTGGACGGTAAGTCGCGACGGTGAACTGCGGGTAGTCATTCGCTTTGCCAATACCACCCTCGACCACGCCCAAAACACGGTGCAGCAGACTTGGCAACGATCGATGCCGGTTGGGCTGGCTTCGCCGCAAATCGCCGCCATCGCGCCGGGCAACCGCGCCCGAATTGGCTGGGCGGTGACCAGCGACTCTGGTGATCAGGCGGCCACCATTGCGGCCGAAAATGCGGTGCCGACACTAACTGCCACCATGCCGCAAGCGTGCCGGACGCTAGTGGCTGGCGCCGTACGGCCGGTGTTGTTCGCCGATGTGCTGACGCGAACGGCGTTGGCGCAGCAAGTGACCTTGGCTTCGATTGCCGAGCGCGCCGTGGTGGCGGTGCAATCTGCTCGTTCAGCGGCGGGTAGCCCAGCCTCGCCGCCAGCGGTGGTGGACGCAACGAAAGCGCAGCAAGCAGCCTTGCATGCCGCGCTTGCCACCACCAAAGTAACGCCTGCTGCGACCAAGACCGGCCCCAAGGTGCCCCAATTGCCTCTGACCAGCGTAGTGGCCGCGCGCCATGGGGTTGGCGAGCCGGTGCAACTGGCGCTGGTCGGCCGCAACGCCGCCCCGTTGCTGTTGGTGGAAGCAGGTGTCGGCCGCGCTGGCAGTGAGCTGACTGGGCTGGAAGCCGGTTGGCGCCGCGATCCGGCCACCAAACGCGCCTTGGGCACCGCTACGCTTCACCCGCAAAACGTGGAGAGCGCGTACCGACTGATCCTGACGGTCGACGCCAATTTAACAGCAGAGGCCGCGCCGGAGTTGGCCAAGCGTTTGCTGGCGATTCGTGCGCTGCCCAACGTGGTCGGGGCCTTTGCGATCAGCGGTCAAGATGGCGTGCCGACGCCGCTGCAGCCTGAGAGTGCGCGGTTGGCGCTGTGGACCGTGTGGATTTCGGTGGCGGCGAGCGACCAAATCGGCGCCAACGCGCTGGTGTCCGCCCGTGAATTGCTGGGAGCCGGAGGTTGGCAATCGACTGAACTTTCTGCCAATTATGACACAGCGTTGGGCTGGGCGCTGCAAATGTGGGGCGGGGCAGGCGCGATTCTGACGGGTCCAGACCCTGCCAGTTTGCGCGCGATCGCGACCAAAGTAGCGGCGAGTGCGCAGGCCCGCAGCGGCTTGGTCAATGTGCGCTTGGGTCCGCACCATCGACCGGTTGCCCGCAGTTTTGCACGCTGGAACGCCCAAGCGGTGGCGGCCAGCGGATTGCAAGCCGACGAACTGGCTATGGCCAGTGTGATTTTGCAATCCGAGCCGACCGCGGGGGCCGTGGCCATCGGTCGGTTTGGCACCACCAGCGTGTACTTGACGTTGCCGCGCGGTGAGATGCAAGCGGAAACCGGAAAGCTGCCGCTGGCCTTTCGGGCAACGGCGACCGGACTGCAGTCGGTGTGCCTGCAAGATCTGCTGCAGACGCCGGCGCCGGCCCAAGCGCTGGATCACATTCGCGTCAACGGTGCCCCGGCTCTGACACTGGTCGCCGAGGCCGCGCATGGCACCACTGGGCAGACGGCGCGCATCATGCGCGACACCTTCGACCGCAGTGGACCGTTTGGATCAGTGAAGGCTTGGTCACTCACTGTTGCCGACCCGGCGCTGGCGCTCGACAGCAGTGTGCCGTGAGGACAGCACGCGCTGTGGCAGTCCGAATTGGACGGTTGGCCGCGGCGCCGGTCGTCTGTGCGATACTGGTCTGCAATTGCGGCGCGGAGTTGGACTCGGCGCCGCCCGGTCCGCCGCGCAGTCAGTGCAAGACCATCGACGAGCGCCTGAGGCCGCTGGCCGAGTTGGCCAAGCAGGGCAAGACCAAACACATCGCCGAGGTCATTACTACCCGCTTGGATCCGGCGAGCCAAAAGGCGTTCGTGCAACTGGTGATTTCGGTTGCCTATGCCTTGCCGCCCTCGACCACGGCGCAACTACCGGAGTTGTTGGCACCTTCTGGCTTGGGCGCGCTGCTGCCGCTGGTCGCCGCGCTACTGGAAACCCTGCCCGGCGATCCCACGGCGCAGCCGCCGCGACCGCCACAAATCGCTGAACTAACCGCATTTTCTGCCGTGGCCCAGACCTGTCTGACCGGCGAACTCTTTGTGCTGGGCGCGCGCACCTTTCGCGACCCACGCACGGCGCTGGCTGTCGATGCGCTGTTGAGTGCCGGCGAAGCGACTGCGGGCCAACTCCTCAATCTTAGCAATCTGTTGGCGGCACTGCAGCAGTCGGGCGCGCAAGGACGCACGGGCTTTGGGGTGCTGGTCAACAACTTGGCGCTGGCACTGAGCCAGCCGACTTTTGATGGCCGGCCGTTGCTGGATACGTTGGCCCACTTGACCGATCCAGCAGCACCGGGAGCGATCGGCGCGCTGCACCAATTGCTCAGCGTAGCGTTGCTGGGCAGCTCTAGCGCCGACGAGAAGCAGGCCAAGCGGGCGCTGGGCCAGTTTGCCAAGTGTCTACTGCGCTTGGATTCGGACCAGCGGATTGCCGGGCACTTGTACGACGTGCTGGTGTCGATTGACCTGCAAAAGCGCCTGCCCAAGGGCGCGGTTAAATCGGCACCGTGGCTGTTGCTGGTGGCGTATGCGACCGACGTGCTGGCGACCCAGCCGGCGGCGACCGACGCGTGGACGCAGTTGTTGGGGTTAGTGCTGCGCCCGGATGTGGCGGTGCAGGCGCTGCCCGAGCTGGTGCAGCTGCTGACCTCAGAGGCGTTGACGGGTCTGTTTGGCCTGCTTGGCGATTTGGTGGCGCAGCCGTGCAAAACCAAACTTTGAGACCCGTGTCCGTGTGCATAGCGTTGGCGGCGGTGGTGCCTGCTTGGGCTTTCGCCAGCACTTTTGAGCTGTTTGGCGCTGGACCGCGTGGCACGGGTCTGGCGGGCGCCCTGACTGCGGCAGCCCAAGGAGGCGAAGCGGCTTTTCACAACCCGGCGATGCTCTTGGATTCGCCGCTGGCGGGGGCGTGGCTGGGCTATGGCTCGCAGCACAGTGGCTTGTATGTGCGCCAACAGCGCCCCGTATGTACTGGCAGTTACGTGGGATGTAGCGCTCAACATGCCGACGGCTTTTCGGCGCGCGCGGCGGCGTTGCCCAAAAATACCGAAGCTTATTCGCTAGGCTGGAACTATCCTCTGGGCGGCATTTTGCGCAACCGCATGGCAGTAGGAGTGGCGTTGGCGCTGCCCAATGGTCACTTGATTCGCATCTCGGGTCCTGACCCGCAGGCGCCCAGTTTTCCGTTGTATGAGGGCATGTCGGACCGGCTGGCGTTCTTGTTCGCGCTGGCGGGCAAGTTGACCGACCGCGTGTGGCTGGGCCTGGGGGTGCAGGTGCTGGCGTCGCTCAACGCTGAGATCGACCTGCGCGTCAATCCGACGAACCACAGTATGGACCGCGCCGCCATTGGCATTGGTCTAGAACCGCGGGCCCGGCTAACGGCAGGCTTAGCGGCGACGCCAATCCCCAACGTCCGCTTGGGTTTGAGTTTTCGCCAGCGCATTTCGCTCAGCTATGGCATTCCCAGCCAAGTGGCGTTTGGCGATCATTTGGCGCTGGGCATCGGCTTGGCCCACGAAACGCTTTTCACGCCGGACACTTGGAATGCAGGAGCGTCGTTTAGTCCGACTTCGGCGCTGCGGTTGGTGGTGGACGCTACGCTGGCCCGCTGGTCGCAGGCGCCGGACCCGTCGCCGCAGGTGTCGCTCAATGTACAAGGCGCGGTGCCCCAAGCTTTTGGTCTGCAAGATATGTTGGACGTGGGCACCGACACCCCGCCACTGCAACTGGGCTTTCGCGACACCGTGTCGCCGGCGCTGGGGATGGAGTGGCGAGTGGTCGGCGACTGGCAACTGCGCGCCGCTTATCGCTTTCGCCCGAGCCCGGCCCCGCGGGCTTCCGGGCCATTCAAGTACTTGGACAGCGATACCCACATTGGCGCGGCCGGCATCAGCTATCGCTTTGGCAGTTTGGCGCCACGGTTGGTGGCCCAGTTGGTGCAAGCACAGCGGCAGGAAGGCGACACCCCGGGGCCGCTGCACGTCGATCTAGGCCTGCAACTGCACGCGGCAACCCGCAGATTGGCTATCGCCGGTGATCCCAACGACCCGGTCGGTTCGCTTGAACATGGCGGGCAGGTTTGGTTTGCGACTTTGGGCTTTGGCGGCAGTTTTTAGCCCCGCAGCCTCTACGCCACCAGCGCCTCAACTTGCGCATCCACTGCCGTCATCACCGCTTGGGCGTCGTTGAGCAAAGCAGCGCAGCGCGCTTGGGTAGCGGCGACATACTGCGCATCAGCACTATCCTTGAGATTAATCCGCACATTGCACACCCCACCTTTGACCGCCGCGTGGGCAACCGCACAGCCGACGGCTGCATCGGACCACGACGCCGGATTGCCCGCCACCAGCGCTCGTTGCGCGACCTGCATGGCCTGCAAGCTCGCTTGGGCTGTGCGCATCGGCACCGCGATGGCCAGCTTAATCCCGTCGAGCATCGCCTGTTGCCGCGCCGTTTTTTGATCCGCCGTGCCCGCCGGTAGACGCCGCGCCGTCATGTAAGCCGAAAATGCGTCGGTATCGCCGTCCACCGCCGCCATCAACTCCTCTTTGAGCGCCTGAGCCTGACGGGCGATGTCGAGCAACTCGGTTTGACGGTGTGAAAACTCCGGCTTGGCTTGAGTCAGGTTGGCCACCATCGCCGCCAACGCCGCCCCGAGCGCTCCGCACAGCGCCGCCACCGAACCACCACCGGGCGCCGGGGTATCGCGCGCCACTTCGTCGACCAGCGCGTGAGCGGTCAGGCTCGCCAACGGCCCGGGTTGCGGCAGACCCAGCACCTTTTTGGCCAGCTCAAACGGCTGCACATCCGCCAGACCCATCGACTGTACCGCTGTCACCAACACATCGGGCTGGGGCACCCACGGCGATTTGCCTTGGCGTTCCAAGTAGTAGCGCCCAGCTTGCAGCAGCGCGGCCGCCGGAATCAAGCCGACGATTTCGCTACCCGTGACGACCAGCCCGCGCTCTGCGGCCAATTGCCGCGCTTTTTCGAGCACTTGATGGGCGGAGGTCTGGGTCCAATCGGTCAGGTTGATGCTGATTTGCGCGCGCTGATAGGTATCGACGTACCAGCCGATCGCCTTGCAGGCTTTGAAGTGACCGGCGCGGTGAACTTTTTGGCCGCTTAGATTGTCCGGATCGACGGCGTTTTGACGCAATAGGTCGGCGAGATCATAGCCGTGGGCGTCCCGACAATGGGCAAAAATCGCCTCGACATCGTGGGCCACATGGCCGCAATTGCCACACGGAAAACTGTGCTCACCGTAGGTCAAAATAGCGCCGCGCGCATACACCGGGTGATCGGCGGCTGAGCGGGCGACGCGCCCCTTTTCGCGCAATTCAAAGGCGATATCGGTCGCTAAGCCCTTGTCGCGGGTGTTGAGCGACACGTTGTAGGCAATCAGAAATTCGCGCGCACCGATGACAGTGGCCCCCGCCTTGGGATTGAGCGCCGCAGGTCCAAAATCCGGGTGCCAGCGCGGATCGGCGAGTTTTTGCGCCAGCCCTTCGTATTCGCCTTTGCGGATATCGGCGAGATTCTTGCGGTCTGCAGTCGCGGCGGCGTGCTCGTACAGGTAAACGGGAATCCCCAGTTGACTGCCCACTTGCTGACCGAGCTGCTGGGCCAATTGCACGCACTGCGCCATGGTCACCCCTTGGACCGGCACAAACGGGCACACGTCGGTGGCACCCATGCGCGGGTGGGCGCCGAAATGCGCGCGCATATCGATGAGTTCGGCTGCTTTGGCGATGGCAGCAAACGCGGCTTGAACGGCGACTTGCGGGCTGGCCACAAAGGTGACCACGGTGCGGTTGGTGTCAGCGCCGGCGTCGACATCGAGCAGTTGGGTGCCGGTTACCGCTTCAATGGCGTCGGTAATTGCTTTGATTTTGGCGCGGTCGCGGCCTTCGGAGAAGTTGGGTACGCATTCGACGAGGGCTTGGGACATGACAGGCTCCGGCCGGCGGAGGTGCCGCGCGAGGGCCCGAATTTGCTACGCGGCGGTGGTGGTGGCAAGTGTGCGGCTTGGCCGCCATTGGCAACAGGCTAAAAGGTGTCGCGCTTTTGGTTTGGTTGCAGCACGCCTCGAACGGCACCCCCGATAGATGAAACTTTTCAGCGTGCTGCTTGGCGACCGGGGCTGTGGGCGCCCGCGCAGCTACGCAGCACACGTGGGCGGCGCGCCCCGAGTTTCTGCAGGGGTGCGCCGTAGCACATGCCAGGGCCCTACGCCAACCGCCAATTGCCGCGCGCCGACCCCACCAAACCGCTTGGCCACCAGGCCAAGCTTGCGTCCGCATCAGCGATCGGGTTACTCCTAGGGCCATGCCGCCGACGCGGCCCATGGAGCCAGAGATGGCCGCCGTAGCCCCAGCCCCGCAGACCAGCTCCAACCGCTCGCCGACAACCGGCGCGCCCGCCACCACCGCAGGCCAAGGCAGCGCAGACGCCCTGACCCAATCGGTGCGCGGCATGGACTACGACGCTGGTCGGCAGGCGGTCCGTCCCACCACGCCAGTAACGCCATTTTCCGCCGCGGAGCGTCAAGTGGTCGCCGACGCCGTGGCCACGGGCCAGACTGACGAGAACGACCTGACCGACTTGGTATTTTTCGGTCGATATCCAGAAATGGAGGGCACCTGCGCCGATCCGGCCTCGGCTGAGGGCAAGGAGTGGGTAATTCTGCGCGACCAGCTGGTACGGCCAGTGGTCAAAGCAGCGTCGAAAACCCAAGCGCAGTCCACCGGTGCAGCGACCCCGCCCGGCGACGGCGAATCCGGCGCGGAGGCCGCCGGTGGCGCGCAATCGGGTTCCTCGACTGCGGCGGTCGACCCAGTTTCGTCCACCACTGACGACGTGGCCTTGCAAGGCACCACCGGAGCTTCGGCACTGAATAATGGGCGGCAAGCCACCACCGAAGCCAGCGGTACTTACGACTACAAACCGGCGCCCGAGTCGCTGCACACCATCTGTTCGTCAAAAACAGCGTTCGGCATGGACGCGGCGACCATCAAGACGGACACCACCGTCAACGACCCGAGCAATCTGGGCACCAAGCTGGCATTGCCCGCCGATGGGCTGGCGCCGACGGGCACCTTTGTGTACAAGACCGCACTGCGCATCAAGAAAGCCACCCCGATCCAAGTGCTCGATTTCGATCCGTCGGGCCGTTATGCCGAGATCAAGGTGGCGGGCGCGACCTATTGGGTTGAAGGCAGCACCATCAACTACACCAAGGCGCCGATGCAGCCGCCTTTTGAAGCGCCGGGCATGCGCACGATCGGGACGGGCAACGAGCAGGTGGCGATCCTGCAAATCAGCGGCGCCAACCTTTTCGTGCCGGTCGCCGGCAACTTCGACACCTTCGACCTGACCTACGCCTCGGCCGTTTCGGGCCAGACCGATGCCATGAGCCAGACCGGCATGGCCAAAGACAGTAGCGCTGCTGCCCACGCCTTCAATACCGACACCAAGAACGCCGACAACAACGCCGCCGAGTTCCACAACAACCAGGCCAGCGCGAGTGGCAAAGTCGTCTCTTGGGCGGCGGGCACCGAATACGGTGACGATGGCAAGTCGCTGGGCAAGAAGGTCGATTCGGCGGGCGTGACCCTGGCCGAGAAAGTGATCGACGCCAAGACCACCCTGCTTCAGGTCCAGCTGTTCTCCGGCGCCAAGACCTGGGTCGCCAAAAGCAACGTCAAGTCTTGGGGCGCGGCGTTTCGCTGGAGCATCGAGAATCGCCCTGAGGGTTTGACCTTCGTCAAGGCTCGCGACCCTAACACCGTCGGCGAGGAAAAGACCGCGTACCCGATCGATCCCGGGGTCGCCGCACTCATCAAGGATCAGGCCACCGCGCAAGCCGATGCGCTGCTCGAAAAGCAGGCCTACACGCCCAAGCAGAAAGAACTGCTGGCCATGGCCGACGCCTTCAAGGCCGACCCCAAGCTCGGCGCAGGTCGGCGCACGTTTGCGGTGCCCGGCAGCTTTATGGAGCAAGACGGCGAAACGCTGTCGATGGATCTGGTCGGTCGGCTGCAGGAGTTCTACAAGTTCTGTCAATACGCACAGATCGTCACGGCGGGGGCTCCGACGGTGTCGAGCGGCATCCGCGGTCGGTCGACGGCGCACACGATGAGCGTGCATTGGATGCTCAACGACAACAGTGGGTTGCTCAAAACCGACGTCAGGAAGAACTCGTTTGCCCAAGCCATCGTCGACATCAACGGGCTGGACCCGTCGTCAGACGATACCTGGGCCGATGCCGCGCAGGTGGGTCGTTTCTCAGAAGCGCTCGGCAAGCTCGGCAGCGAGGCGACCAAAGCCGAGGCGCAGCTGGAAATCAACACAGTCACGGCCGAGATCCAGAAGTCCAAGGGCAAGACTGGCACCGAAGGCAAGGAAAGGTGGAAACAGGGTGCCACCGCCATCGAGGGCTACCCGACCAACATGCCCGCCAAGCGCAAGCCCAACGTGTCGGACTGCTCGGTGAGCAACCACTGCGGCGGCGAGGCGATGGACATCACGTTCCCGTTCGTCATGAACTACTACGATCCGATTGTCGATGCCGTGGCGCTCAAGTTTGGCCTGTACCGGCCAGTAAAGGACAGTTCCAACTCACCTGAGCACTGGCACTACGAGCGCGTCGGCGGGTAGCACTCGCAAGCCACCCGTTCATTTCTCGCTAGGAGCGTGTCGGAGTATTCCGACTCGCTCCTAGCGCCGTCTGGCTAGACGGCGGCAACTGTCCGAAACTGCACGGATTCACTCCGGGCAGTTCTCGGACAGTTGAGAATATTTGACTGGCTAGGAGCCTGCCGGATCGTAATAGAT
>SHZD01000216.1 GCA_009692465.1 Myxococcales bacterium | reverse complement strand
GATATAATGGAAGTCCTGACAGGGCGGTGGCGCCGGATGTGCTGGAAATCTCGTACTTGAAGGGAAGAGCTGCTTGAGGCTCCATTTTCACACCCCGTTGGTGAAGGTTCGTTTCGCAACGCCATCATAATTCCCTTGAAAGTCAATGGCAACGGGGTATTTGTTTTATCTTGCTGGGGGATCGCGGCATTGGTGGGGCTCGCCATGCGCACGGAGCGGCATTACTGGCGAATGGCAAAGTGTTGCTCGTGGGCGGGCATAGTGGCGGCACGCCGCTGACAACGGGCGCTGTCTTCGATCCGGCGACCGATTTAGTCACGACTGTCAGCGGACAACTAGCAGCGCGGTTGAACCCGGCGGTGACGGTGCTTTTCGACGGCAAGGTGCTGATTTCTGGCGCCGGTGTCGATTCGGCCGACCTGTACGACCCCAAGACCAACCAAGCGGTGACCATCAGCCCCGCCGCCGGTGCGCGCAATGGGCACAGCACTACCCAGTTGCAAAATGGTCGCGTGCTACTTGCCGGAGGGACCATCGGCACGGCGAGCGTCGCCAGCACCTCGATTTTCGACCCGGTGACTGGAAAATTCAGTGCAGGTCCCGATTTGCCGGTCGCGCGCACGAACCATGTCGCGGCGCTACTCGACAACGGCCGCGTGCTTTTGATCGGCGGCAACGCGCCAACGTCGACCACTACATCCGTGCTGGTCGACCTCTCGGCGGCCGGTTCGGCGGCCAACACGGCGACTTCAATGAATATAGTCCGAGGCCAAATTCTGGCCGTCAAGATGAACAACGGCAGGGTGTTCGTTCCCAGTGGTCACAACGGCCAGTACTTGTCGACGACTGAATTGTTTGAGTAGTCAGGTTCCTGCACAGGCGCTCAACCCAGCATCACGCAAAATTTCGGCGTCGACATTGCCAGGTTGTTCAGGTTTGGCCGGGGCAAGACCACCGTGCACGCCGCTTGCACCTCTGCTACACTGTCGCGCCGCGCTGCACCGCTAGACAGGCCGGGCTGCACCCCTAGATAGCGCCTAACCATATGAAACTAGTTGTGATTCTCCATGAGTGAACCTGCCATCCCACCGTCCGACGCCCCTGAAAGCCACGACCAGCAGTCCGCGCTGGCGTCCATGTTCGCTAGCGTCGATTTCGCCAACAATCGGGTGCCTGAAGGCGAGACGCGGACTCAGCGCCTGCATCGACTGCGCCACTCGGCCGCCCATGTGCTGGCGGAAGCCGTGCTCCAATTGTTCCCCGACGCCAAATTTGGGGCGGGGCCGGCGGTGGAACACGGGTTTTACTACGACATCGGGCTGCCGCGTTCGCTGGTGCCCGCCGATTTAGACGAAATCGAACGGCGGATGAAGAAACTCATCAAGCGCGGCTGGCCGTTTCAGCTCGCTCAACTACCGCTGGAACAGGCCCGCGCCTTGTTCGCCGGCGCCGGTCAGTCGTTTAAGCTTGAAATCATAGACAAGATTGAGGCTCGCGGGGTCGAAACGGCGACCCTCTACCGCCAAAACCAGTTCGTCGATTTGTGTGGGGGCCCGCATGTGTCGTCGACGGGGCGGCTCAAGTTCTTCAAGTTGACCAAGTTGGGCGCGGCGTATTGGCAAAATGACGCCAAAAATCCGATGTTACAGCGCGTCTACGGCACGGCATGGGAAACGCAGGAGGATCTCGACGCCTACCTCAATTACTTGGAAGAAGCCAAGAAGCGCAACCACAAGAAACTGGGCGAACAACTCGACTTGTTTCACTTTCACCCCGAATCGCCGGGGGCGGCGTTTTGGACTCCGCGCGGATTTACGGTGCTGCAGTCGCTGTTGGGCTATTGGCGGCAACAACAACAGCGCCGTGGCTACCAAGAAATCTTCAACCCTATGCTGTACAAGAAGGATCTGTACATTCGCAGTGGTCACTACAAGCACTACAAAGACGACATGTTCATCATCCATCAGGACGACACCGAATACTGTCTTAAGCCGATGAACTGCCCGGATACGTTCTTGTATTACATCTCCAAGAAGCGCAGTTTTCGCGAATTGCCGCTCCGGATCGCCGAGGGCGGGATTTTGCACCGCAACGAAGTGGCGGGCGCGCTCAACGGCCTGTTTCGGGTCCGCCAGTTTGTGCAGGACGACGCCCACATTTTTGTGATGCCTGAACAAGTGGAAGCAGAGATCTTTGAAGTACTCGATATTGTTCGAGAAGTCTACGCTCTGTTTGGCCTGACGTTTTCGCTGACACTGTCCACTCGGCCGCAAAGTTTCATGGGCGAAGCGCAGTTGTGGGACAAGGCGGAGGCGGATCTGCGCGCGGCGCTCGACAAGGCCGGTGAAGCCTACACGCTCGACGTCGGCGGTGGGGCGTTTTACGGGCCCAAAATCGACATCCGCATCGACGATTGTCTGGGCCGCAAGTGGCAGTGTGCGACCATTCAGCTCGATTTTCAGCAGCCGCTCAATTTTGACATGAAGTACACGGCCAGCGACAACACCGCGCACCGGCCAATCGTGATCCACCGCGCCATTTTTGGCAGTTTTGAGCGTTTTATTGGCGTGCTGCTCGAACATACCGGCGGCGCGTTGCCGACGTGGCTCAGTCCGGTGCAAGCGACGGTGGTGCCGATCAGCGACAAATGTCTGGATTACGCGTGGGCAGTCGCCAAAAAGCTGCAAGCACATGGATTGCGTACTGAAGTCGACGATCGCAGCGAAAAGATGGGCTACAAAATCCGCGAGGCGGAGATGCTCAAGACCCCGTATATGCTGGTGGTGGGCGAAAAAGAGGCCGAATCTGGGACCGTTTCGGTGCGCACTTACAAAGACGGCGCGCGGCCGCAGGCGCTAGTCGATGACGTGGTGGCCGAAATTGCCGATGTGGTGGCGCGCAGGCTGTTTGACGTCGAGGTCAAGCCGTTGCGTACTTTTGATGTCGAGCAAACAACAACAGCCACAGACGACGATTACTGACGACGACAACTATCGGAAACTACACGGATTCACTCCGGGCAGTTCTCGGACAGTTGAGAATAGTTGACTGGCTAGGAGCCTGTCAGATCGTAATAGATTCATTGTGTATAACCTGATAGACATTTCACAACCGATTGATTTCCGTCAGGCTCCGAGAGACCCGACCAATTAACGCCGAACCTCAAAGAATTCGCAGACAAAACGGAGCGGCCTGACGCCCCGGGCGCAGGCTCGCGACCCACAAAGCAAGCACTGAGACGCCGAGCAAATCTTATTTGATCGGCTCTCCAGGGTGGCAACATGGCACTGACTTTTACGCACAAACGATTTGATGACCTAGAGTTGCGCGAGCTGTACGCCGTGTTGCAACTGCGCGATGAAGTGTTTGTGGTTGGCCAAAAAATCACGGCTGAACCGGAAATCGATGGCCTAGATCCGCAATGTGTGCACATCTTGGGCCGCGACGGCAGTGGCCGGCTGGTGGCGACCTCGCGACTGTTCATGGACGGCGATCCGGTGGTGGTTGGTCGAGTCGCCGTGGCCAATTCGATGCAGCGGCGCGGAGTTGGAACAAAACTGATGCACTACGTCCATGAGGTGCTGGGCCAACGCCCGGCCAAGCTCAGCGCGCAGGCGCATTTGGAAACGTGGTATGTGGTGCTCGGTTGGCAGCCCCATGGCACCGTGTATTTCGAGGCCAATATTCCGCACTTAGCGATGTCGCGTACTCCGCGGATTAACGGCATCACCTCCATCGGCTGACCGCGGCGAAGACTCACTAACTAGAAACTCGGGGCGCGCCGCCCCACGTGTGCTGCGTAGCCGCGCGGGCGCCCGGAGGCCCGGTCGCCATGCAGCACGCTGAAAAGTTTCATCTATCGAGGGTGCCGCGCGCGGCGTGCTGCAACTAAGTGCATCCCGCGCAGCGCGGCTGGGCGAATTGCCGGTGTCGCCATGCTCGATCCGGTTCGATTCCCTTTTTTTTTTCCGCGTAGGATGAACTTGACCCATGCTGTGCCTGCGCAGTGCTACACAAGACCAATGGTTGGCGCGGGCCATCGCTAATACCCGCGAAATCTTGATGGATCACGCCCATTGCGAGCGCAAAGCGGCGACCCAAGCGCTGATGTTGCTGGGCCGCTTTCCCGATGCCGAGGCGCTGGTCGGGCCGATGCTGGCGCTGGCCCGCGAGGAGCTAGAGCATTTTGAAGTGGTGCTGGCCCTGTTGCGCAGCCGCAATTGGCCGCTGGATTCGTTGATTCCCAGTGGTTACCAAGCGCAGTTGCACGCCCATTGCCGCAAGCAAATGCCGGGCAAGCTGGTCGATTTGTTGCTGGTGGCGGCGCTGATTGAGGCCCGCAGCTGCGAGCGCTTCAAGCTGTTGTCCGAGCACCATCCCGATCCAGAACTGCGCGCGGCTTTTCGCGATTTGCTGGAGGCGGAGGCGCGCCACCACGCCACGTTTGTGCGCTTGGCGCACAATTGGGCCGACCGCGAGGTGGTGCGGGCGCGATTGGACGAACTGGCTCACGCCGAAGTAGTTATTTTGGAAGGGATGCCGCCGCTAGCCCGGATTCACGCTTGACCACAGGATTGGGTCGCATGAGTCGCGTTTCCAAAGGGGTTTTGGGCTGGGATTCGCTCGCTGTCTCAAATTCACCACCGAAATCTTCGCGAGCCCCGATTTGGGATGCCAGTGCCCTGACGCAGTGACGCCCAGATGCGCCCAAAGCGGGGGATCGCGGGCTGTGGCCGACCTTGCCAGCCCCTCACCATCCTGCGATTCTGGGGCCATGGTTCGACTCCTCGCCATAGCCGTTTTCCTTGCCTGCACCCTCGCAGTGGCCTGTTCACAACCGCAGCCAGCGGCGCCGAACGCCGATAGCCAAACGGACCACAGCCCAACCGAAGTGGTCGCGCCTGCCGATGGGGCCACCGGCCGCCAAACTGATGCTGCAACTGCCGAAGGCCTCGACGCTGAGCCAGCACCCGCCGATGCTTCTCCTGAACTCGACGCGGCCCAAGACGGCAGCGCAGCCAGTACTGCCGACGCTGCCGTTGCTGCAGCGGTCGACTCGGATGCGCCAGAGCCTGCCGACAGCGTTGAAGATGCAACCGCAGTCACCGATGTCCTTGCAGTCAACGATCTGATCGAGGTTGCGGCCCTGCCCGATACCACAATTGCCGACGCCATAGACGGCGAGACCAGTGCCGGCGACAGCCTCGACGCCGCTGCCGACGCTCCTGCGGCCAATTCGCTATTCGTCACTGTTACCGGTTCAGTGGTTTCGACGGCCACCTTGTACGTGTTTGCCTTGCCATTGGCATCGCTGGCTGCGGTCGAAGGCCCCGATCCGGCCGCGGCGGTCATCTTGGTCAGCGCCGCCGGCACCAAGTTGCCGTGGACCGGCAGCCTGAGCGTCCCCAAGGGCCAATGGGTGGTCGGGGCGCTAATGGCCACTGGTGGCTTCGATTCACCCGAGCCGCTAGGGCTGGCGATTGGCTGCGCCGCCGGTCAAGCAACCATTGTCACCAGTACCGGTTCTAGTGTGGCGCCGTCGTCGTTGGTCTTGATCTTGGCGTCTGCGGCAACGGCTCCGCCGATTGGACAAGCCTGTGGCAAAGGGGGGGGGGCTGCGGATAACTCGTTGCTATTTGAAACATTTTCAGCCACGCCGCCGACTACTCAGCTGGGTGGAGCGCACTTGCTCGACGGCGTGTGGCTGGCGGGCGCCTATTGGGTGGCCGGCCATCAGGACGCGTGGATTCGTTTTGAGATGCCGCAAGCAGAAACCCCCAAGGGTCTCGCCGGTTGGCAACCCCAAGGCACCGAGCTGTGCAGTCGGGCCTTTCGGGTTGGCGACCGGCTGTGGTGCAGTTCGCGGCGGCCAACGGTTGCTTCGCTGCTGCTCGATCTGACCACCGGCAAAGCCAAATCGTTCAACACCGTCACGCTGGCCCCTGACGCCTTGGCCGACGGCATGATGCCGCTGGGCAATCGGGTGCTGGTGGCCGCCCACGGTGCCGGCTTGGTGAGCTTTTCTGCCAATCCGTCGTTTGCGACATTGCCGCTGACTGTTCAGGCCACGCTAAGCGATGCGTGGGACGTAGCGGCAGTCGATGGGGAGGTGGTCGCGGTGGCAGATGGCGCCGCTGGGCTCAAGCTGCTCAAGATCGGCCCGGCGCTGGCGTTGACGCAGGTCGCTCACCTGCCGCTGCCCGGCCTGTCGGCGATGCTGGCGGTGGCGGGCAAGCAAGTGCTGGTGAGTTCGCCCACCGGCTGGCTGCACGTCATCGATGCCAGCGATCCGAGTGCCCCGGTGGTTCAGGTCAGCATGCAAACGGCTTTTGCGCTGTGGGGGATGGCAGCGTTGCCGCAAATCGGTAGCGGTTTTGGCCTAGTGGCGGCCAGTTCGGCGGTGCTGGCCTTTGATTTGCCTAAGCCGGGGCTGGCAGCCCAGTCGGCAGTGGTGCGCGAATTGGAGCGCACTTGGCAGTATGCGCTCGATGTGGACGCGGTCGGGCTGGCTGGCGTGACTCAAGTGGTGACTGCAGAGTTTGGCGCCATCCGCATGTTTGCCATGAGCCAAGAGGCCCCGATTGGACCCGCGATTACAGCGCCCAAGGCCGTGTTTGCCAAACCGGTGCTGGTCGGCGAGAACTTGGTCACTTTCTTACCGATTCACAACTTGGGCAGCGTAGCGGCGCAGATTACCCATATCAAGTGGATGGAAGACGACAAGTCGGGCCAGACCAAGCAACCGCTGACCGGCTTGGGATTGCCGCTGACTATCGCCGCCGGTGGGGTAGCCACTGTGGCGCTCAAGCTGCCGAAAACTCAAAAAGGCATTGTGCTGCACAGCTTGAGTATCCACTGGGTCCAGAGCGGTGCCCAGAGCGGTGCCCAGAGCGGTGCCCAGAGCGAAATGGCGGTCCAAGTGCTCGAGGTCACTCATTTGCACGCCGGCGATGTGTTGCCCAAGCTTACGTTTCAAGATGCCCAGCTCAAGGCGGTGGACGTCAACGCGGCGTTGGCGGGCAAGCCTGCGGTGCTGGTGGTCGCCGCTCATGCCTGCCCGATGGCGCTGACCAGTCTGGCGGCGATCAACGCGATGTTGGGGCCGCTGGTGACCCAAGGCAAGCTGCTGATGGTGGCGATCGATCCGTGGGACAAGCCTGCCCAGTTGCCCGAATTGGCGGTGGTCAAGGCCAAGTTTCCGGTGCTGTTTTCGCCATTGACGACTTCGGACAGTCATGCCTATTCGGCGCTGTTGCAGGACACCTTGGCGCAACCGGCCAACAACTCGGCGCCGATGCCGCTGGTGTATGTGCTGTCGCCCCAAGGCGTGATTGTCGACGCGCGTTTGGGCTGGGAACCGGGTACCGTTCAGGCCGCGCTTGCGGGCCTAGGCGTCAAATTTTGAAATCATGTTGGCTATTCCTAGTAGCCCATGCAGCCTGTGGATCGGCGGCACCGTCTGCACTTGCGGTTGGCGTTGATTCGGCTGACTTGGCGGCCGACTCTGGTGCATCCCGATTGGCTGACAGTGTGGCTGATGTGGCCGCCGCGCTGCCTGACGCTGACAATTCCGCGGCAGATTCTGGCGGTGATGGTCTTGCACTTGCCGATCTTGCTGGGATACCGGACGCCCAAGTTGGAGAATTAACAGCGACAGGCGATGTCGCTACAGACGCTCCATTGGCCAGCGAAACCAAAGCCGACTCAGCAAGCGCAACCGTGCCGTGCACCGTTGCAGCACTGGGCGCCGGCACCTGCATCAACGTCGCCCAATGCAAAGGCGTGGCGACTCCCGGATTTTGCGCCGGCCCCAAAGACATTCAGTGCTGCACGCCATCTGCCACTGCTGCAATCTGCGACCCAACCGCCAAGCCGCAGCCCAACAGCACCTTGGGCGCCGAACCCGCAGGGCAGGGCGGTTGCCCCGCTGGCATGGCCAAGGTGAGCCAAGGCCTGCCCAAGCCCTTTTGCATCGACCGCTGGGAGGCCGCGCTTCAAGACCAAGTGGGTGGCAATTGGCAAGAAAGCTCACCGTATTGGAATCCCGGCGTTGCCAACGTGCGCGCGGTTTCGCGGCCCAATCAAGTCCCCGCTGGCTACATCTCGGGCAAACAGGCCGCCGCTGCGTGCAAACTGGCCGGCAAGCGACTGTGCACCGACCCCGAGTGGTTGCGCGCCTGCAAAGGCCCGGCGGACACCCCTTTTCCGTACGGCAGCACCTTGCAACCCAAAGTGTGCAACGATAGCCGCCCGGTGCACCCCGCCGTCGAGTATTTTGGCACCGCCGCCGACTGGATCTGGAGCAAATTGGGCCACCCGTGCATCAATCAGTTGCCCAAAAGCGTGGCGACGACTCAACAGTACGCGGGCTGCGTGAGCGCCGAAGGGTTGTACGACCTGATGGGCAACCTGCACGAGTGGACCGCGGACCCGGCGGGCACCTTTCGCGGCGGATTTTACGTCGACACCAAGCTCAATGGCCCCGGTTGCCTGTACGCCACCACCGCCCACGACATGGGCCACTGGGACTACTCGACCGGGTTTCGCTGTTGCGCGGACTCTAACTGACCCACGATTCACGGACCCACGATTCACGGACCCACGATTCACTGACCCACAATTCAAGGAGCACGATGGCCAAGCCGTTCTTGTATAGCATTCAGTACTCGCCGTGGAGCGAAAAAGCCCGCTGGGCGCTCAAGCTGCGCCGCATCGAGCACCGCCATCACGAGTATGTGCCCATGATTGAGGCCTTGCGCTTGCGGGCCCACACCGGCAAGTGGCACGGGCGGATCACGGTGCCTACGTTGGTCGCCGATGGGGTGACCTACATGGATTCATTCGCGATTGCCCAGTGGGCCGATCAGCAGGGTAGCGGATCGCCGCTGATTCCAGCCGCGCAGGCCACCGAGGTCAGCCACTGGAATGACGCCTGCGAAACCGTGATGAGCCACGGCCGGGCGTTGGTGACACCGCGCGTGGCGGCAGACGACCAAGCGGCGGCGGAGCAGATCCCGGCCAATTTGCGTTGGATTGGTCCGGCAGGGCGACCGTTGTTCAACTTTGGGGTCCGCTACTTGCAGGGCAAGTACGGGCTGCTGGAGCAAGACGCCGAGCAGCGGCGCAGCCACATGCGCACCCAGCTCAAGCAGTTGCGGCAGGCGCTGGCGGGGCAACCGTTTGTGTTGGGCGAGTTCACGTTTGCCGACGTGGCGATGGCGGTGGCTCTGCAAGTGGTGCAGCCAGTCGCCGACAGCTATTTGCGGCTGGGAGCGGCGACGCGGCGGGCGTGGCGCGATCCGCAGCTGGCGGTGGAATTTGAGGATCTGTTGGCTTGGCGGGATCGGCTGTATGCGCAGTGGCGCTAGCTTGGTGTCTACCCCACCTACAAGCGTACTCAACTGGAGCGCACCATTCGCAAGCACTTTTCGCAAGCACTTTTGGCAAGCACTTTTGGCAAGCACTTTTGGCAAGCACTTTTGGCAAGCACTTTTGGCAAGACTTAGAATGAGACAAGACTTCTGTGTGGCCTGGGATCTACTTTTCTCTGTGGCCTAGGAGCCTGTCGGAAATCAATCGGTTGTGAAATGTCTATCAGATTATACACAATGAATCTATTACGATCCGACAGGCTCCTAGCCAGTCAACTATTCTCAACTGTCCGAGAACTGCCCGGAGTGAATCCGTGCAGTTTCGGACA
>SHZD01000215.1 GCA_009692465.1 Myxococcales bacterium | reverse complement strand
CAAAATGCGTTTGATTTTCGACAGGCTCCTAGAGCACCAAACATATTGATGCCATGGCAAGCCGTACCATGTGCACTCTGTGGCCAAAACTGAGTAATCCGACACCAAAATACCATTGGTTTCCGTTGCAAAATGGAGCGGCGAGACGCTCCGGGCGATCGCTCGCGACCCACGAAACAAGCAGTGAGCACCCAATCAGATGGAATCTGATCGGCGCTCTAGTGGGCTGGCTGGGTGGTGCCGTCGTGATGCGATGTACCCAGCCGCACTAGCCTCCGTCGCGACCTGGTAGCTGCAGGCTGGACCCGGTAGGCCCGCCATCGCTAGTGATGGGCTCGCCGCGGGACTCGCCGGGCCCACCGTCGCAACTGGGTTTGTTGCGGTGGCTGGTGAGGGTGGTCAGCCGCCAGCGGTTTGGATCCTCTGCGCGTAACAAGCTGCTGCCGCCCTGCGAGCAGGCGTCGTGCCACCGAAGCGCCTAAATCCACAGGGGTATTGGCAGTGGCGCCAGCGCGCGAGGGATGCAGACCCGCAGGGCGGCGTGCGACGCCGGTCGCCGCCTCGGCGACTCGCAGCCCGGTCGCCGCTTCGGCGACGCGCCCACCGTCTTTGCCCGGTCCCCAGCTTGAACACTGCCGGCCAGGACTCAATTGAGCGCTACCGGCACATCAGCCCCCAGCCCGTTTGACCCTGGGCATGTCGCTGACATCGAGCTGATTTGTTGCGCCATCCTTGCCCCGGCAGCCCGTTCACCTAGCGCAACCCCGCAAACCACGCTACGGTTGCCAGCGGTCGCTGTGCCTGCGCCCGAACCTGCCCGCCTGCCTTGACTGGACCTGAGGTCACCATGAACCGCCCCCTAGCCGCGCTGTGCGCCACCCTGTGCCTACTGGCGCTGACCCCGTCCGCCTGGGCCGCTGAATCGGTCATCCCTGGCATCGAAGTCCTGCTCAGCGACCGCATCGAGCTGGTCCAAGGCCAGCGCGTTGGCCTGCTGACGAATCCCGCCGCCGTCGACCGCGCGCTGATTTCGACCTTGGACCGCCTGCGCAGCGACAAGCGCGTCAAACTCACGCAGCTATGGGCACCCGAACATGGTCTGGCCGCCGCCACCCCCAACGGCACCAGCAACACCAAAGGCATCGAAGCCCGCACCGGCCTGCCCATCGAAGGCCTGTTTGGCGACCGCACCGCGCCGTCGGCCGAAACGCTCGCCCGCGTCGATGTGTTGCTGTTTGATTTGCAGGACATCGGCTCGCGCACCTACACCTACGTCAGCACGCTGGGCAAGGTGATGCAGGCCTGCGCCGCCCACAAGGTTAAAGTGGTGGTGCTCGACCGCCCTAATCCGCTCGGTGGCACCTTGTTTGAAGGGCCGGTGCGCACCGCGCGGCGCAAGAGTCTGCTCGGCTGGGGGCCATTTCCGGTGACTCACGGCATGACTTTTGGTGAAGTGGCTAAGTTTTACAACGCCGAGCTCAAGATCAAGGCCGATCTGGAAGTGGTGCAGATGAAAGGCTGGCGCCGCGCGATGCTGTGGGACGACACCGGGCTGGTGTGGGTACCGACCTCGCCCGGCATCCCCAAACCGCTCAATGCGACCATGTACGTGGCCACTGGGATGGTGTGCGGCTCGGGGCCCAACTGCAATGAAGGTGGCGGCAACGCGATGCCGTTTGAGTTGATCGGCGCGCCATGGATGGACGGCGAAAAGTTTGCGGCGGCGCTGACCAAAGTGGCCAAGGACGTGCAGGGTCTGGAAAACGTCCGCTTTCGGCCGATGACGTGGTTGCCGTGGCACGGGCAGTACGACGGCAAGATCACCCATGGCGTGCAAATTCACTTGCTCAGTGTCCATGGGTTTCGGCCGCTGCGCTTGGCGTTGATCTTGCTCAGCGTGCTGCACAACGAGTTCGACGGCCAACTCAAAGTGCCCAATGCCGGCCGTTTTGCCCTGATTTGGGGCAACGACGAGGTGTTGCCCCAGCTGCGCGCCCACCTGCCGTGGCAGCAGATCGAAGCCAGCTGGCAAAAGGAACTCGACGCCTTTGCGGTACTCCGCGCACGCTACTTGCTGTATCCGCCCTAGGACGCGATACTCGCGGCCCCGTTTGGTGGGGGACTTGGGCAGCGATGGCGCGGCGCGACACTGGCTTTTCGCATCTTGTTGGCGCATTGGACTGCACCGCGGCCATTCACAATGCGCCGACGCTGATGGTGGCGTCGTGGCTGCCCGCCGGCCTGTCGGTCCAGCCCGCGCCGACCGCGCCGACCGGCACCCATCCCTATTGTGTCGCCTACATTCGCACCGATCCGGCCAGTTGGACGCTGGTGCCGTTTGTCAAAATCCACATTCGGGCCATGGCGCTCATCGTGCTCAACGTGTACATCACCGGCCTGACCCGCGGCTATCCAGGTCCTTATGCCTATGTGCTGCGCTGGTGGTCGGCCAAGGACCGCCGTGTGCGGCTGGGTGGCAAACTGTGGGGCATGCCGGCCGCCGACGCCCCGCTGATTGAGCCCCTGAGCCGGGTGGCGAGTCGGGCGGAAGTCGCCGGCCAAATCAAGATGGAAGTGCGCGATCACGGCGAAATTCCGGAATGGCCCAAATTGCGCGAACTGGGTCAGCTGCTGCAAGTTCCGTTGCTTACGACCCGCCCCAACGGGCAGTTGGCCGTCGTCGGCATGTATTGGAACCTGAGCGATGCGGATATGCGCGCCTGCGAAACCAAACTGGAAGTGCTGCCTGCAGCGTTGCCAGCTGGAGCGATCATCGACAGCGCCGGGCTGACCTGCCAAATGGATGGCACCCGCGACATGGCGACCGGCGGCACTTTTCGCTTTGGCAGTCTGTGCACCATGACCCGGGCCGGCACTCCTGACCGCGATTGGAGTCCGTGGAAGGCCGGCCCGCGCTTTCGCTTGCGGATGGACCTGTCGGGCCACGATGTGGGGCCGGTGGCTGACCGCAAGCGCAATGACAGTGAGCTCAATTCCGAATAGGCGAGCGGCCACCCGGATTTCGGCGACGCAATTTGTCGGCAGCGGCTCTTGGCTTTTCGATCAAAAGCGGTACGATTCGCGCCCCGCAGTGGCAGCCGGGTGCCTGATGTGGGCACCGCATGGCCAGACCGCTGCGCTGATTTGGCGTTTGGTAAGCCGCGCACCGTGCGGACCCGTTGCAATGGAAGGGAGAATACCATGAACAAGATCCTGATTTTGATAGTACTAAGCGTCTTGGCCGCCGCTTGCGCCACCGGCGGTTCGAGCTCGGGCGGTACCGGTTCTGGCACCGCGACCGATGCGGCGACCACGGCGGACTCGGCGACGGGTGGCGAAACTGCCGCGGCCACCGATACGGGGGCGACCCCAGCCGACGCGGCTGCCGCCGATTCGGCCGGCGCTGACGCCACTACCGCGGGCGCTGACACCGCAGCTGGCACCGACGCCGTCGCTGGTGTTGACGCCATTGAGCCCGTAGACACTGCTTCGAGCGGCGGAACTTTTGCCGCAGCCCTGCCGGGCCTGAAAGCCAAGTGTGCAACTTGCCATAATCCGAACGCCAAGCTGTTTTTTCAGGCTGAGAATTGCGCCAGCTGTGCGACCAAAGCGGCGAGCATGAAGATCCAAATCACCACCGGCAAGATGCCGCAAAGCGGGATGCCCAAGCTGGCCGACGATCAACGGGCGGCCATTTTGGCGTGGATTGATGGCGGCGCCAAGTGCCCGTGATCCAACCACATCATCGCCCACCAGTTCTGCGCTGATCGTGTGAGAATTCATGCCGCCACCGTGGTCCCCGCGTGCCCGAAATCGTTTTCTAGTGGCTCAGTTGGCTGCGCTGCCGGTTGCCGTGTTGGCCGCGCTGCTAGCGTGCGGATGCGGTGACGCGGCCGACGCGGGCTCCAAATCTTCCAGTGCGGACAGCAGCTCCAGTTTTGACGGTCAGGCCGTCGACGCTGCGGTCAAGACCGGCTGTCCGCCCGGGTTTGCTGGCTGTCAGAACGGCGCACGCTGGATCTGCAACGACCAAGGTAGCGGCTTTGTCGCCGCCCCCTGTGCTGACAAGTTGCTGTGCAGTGAAGGCCTGTGTGTGCAATGCGCGCCCGAACTGCCGTGCACCGACGGCTTGTCTTGCATCGTTGGCAAATGCCAAGTCGCCGCTTTGGAAATCACCACCAAGGCCCTGCCCACCGGTCTGGCCAACGCGCCGTACAAGGCAACCTTAGAGGCTAAAGGTGGGGTCCAACCCTACGGGTGGTCGCTGGCGCAGGGCGCACTGCCGGTGGACCTGGTGGTGCACGCCGACGGCGCGATCGATGGAGCAGCCAAGGCGGCGGGCGCGCATTCGGTGGAGGTCAAGGTCGTCGACAAGGCCGGTACGACAGCCACCGCGACGTTAGCGCTTGAGATCAAAGACGGCGGGCTCATCGTGACCTCGACCTCGCCACTGAAAGCGGCGACCGATGGCGAGGCCTACCAACAGAGTCTGACCGCCCAAGGTGGGACGCCGCCGTATTTTTGGGGCCTGACCAAAGGCAAGTTGCCGATAGGCCTGAGTTTGGCCAGTGACGGTCTGATCGCCGGAATTCCGCAAGGTGATGGTGACTATGCCATTGATGTCAAGGTGTTCGATAACGGCGCGGCCCCGCTAGTCGCCACTAAATCGCTGGTGTTGCCGGTCAAGTTGGCGCCCCTTGAGATCGTTGGTGATCAAGAGCTCAACCTGATCTTGACCAAAATTATCGTCCTGCCGCTGATCATCGTGGTCGACAAAGTGCCGGTGCCGTATTCGGCCAAACTGACGGCCAAAGGCGGCAAGAAGCCTTACAAGTGGGCCGAAACGCCACTGCCGGGCCTAGTCAAGAATTTTCTGCCCAATTCTGGACTGCCCAAAGGCTTGACGATCGCTGCCGACGGCGGGTTGAGTGGCGCGGTGACCGATGCCTCACTGGCCCTCGAACTCAAGGTTCCGCTATCTCAACTGGTGCTCAAGGGCTTCTTTTTCGCCGCCCAAGTGCAGGATAGTCAAACCAAGGCCCAGACCAAGCAGGCGATTTTCGTGATTCCGACTGTGCCGATCGGCGGACCGTAGAAAGCCGATTCAGCCGAAATTGGCTAGCGCCTCCTAGAGAGCCGATCAAATAAGATTTGCTCGGCGTCTCAGTGCTTGCTTTGTGGGTCGCGAGCCTGCGGCACCGATTCATTTGCCTGCGGGTTGGCGTCAGGCCGCTCCGTTTTGTGTGGGAATTCTTTGAGGTTCGGCGTTAATTGGTCGGGTCTCTAGCTGGCTTTGCGGGTCGTGGAGCCTATTGGCAATACTTGCTGGAACACGAATCCAAATCAGCGTTGATCAGCACCTCGGCAGCGCTACCCTTGGCCTTGCAGCCGCCAATGCACGCCAGCAATTGCCCGGCCTCGCCCGCACTGCACGCTTGCAGGCAGGCGCGGACCTCGCTGCATCCGGCGCTGGCCTGACATTGCAGCCCCAAGAGCTTGCACATCGAGCCCTCGCACGCCTGCACACAGGCCACGTACTGAGGCCCGCCGCCGCTGCATTTTGCACCGAGCCAGAAATCCTGGATGCAAAACGCCTGCATACACTGGTCATAGCCCAAATACGCAGCAAAGGCTTTGCTGGCAGCCGTCTGCAGGCAACCGACCTGACACTTGAGGTCATTGGCACAGCCGGCCAAACAACTGCCGATGGTGCCGCAGCCCGCTAGGCCCTTGCACGCGGTGTCAACTGCGCTGCACTTGCTGGCTTTGCAGGCGGCTAGGCAGGGGCCGTCGTCGGCCTTGCAGGCGCCGCCCTCTTCGGGGCAATCCTTGAGGCAGGCGGAGGCGCTTTCGCCCGGTGCGCACCAACCGTCACCGCAGTCGGTGGCCAAGCACAAACCGACCGCACATTGTTTGCCAGTGCCGCAACTGGCGCCAAAAGCCGCGACCGCCTGTTTGCAGCCGCCGCTGGCTGAGCAACTGTCGGTGGTGCAAGCGTTGCCGTCGTTGCAGGCGGCCAGCGATCCCGCCTTGCAGACGCCGCCCTCGCAGGCGTCGTTTTCGCTGCACACGTCACCGTCAAAACACGGCGCGGACACGTTTTTCGCTTTGCATCCCGATACTTTATCGCAGGAATTGCTGGTGCACAGGTTGCCGTCGTCGCAATTGACGGCCGCGGCTGTGCAAGTGCCTTCGGTGCACAGGCCGACCGCCAAACACGGGTCAGTTCCGCTGCACGCCTTGGTGCTATTGATGAATTTGCAGCCAAATTTGGTGTCGCAGCCGTCGTCTGTACAACCATTCTTGTCGTCGCACACGATGAGTTGGCCGCTGCAAGTCGCGCTGGAATTGCACACGTCGGGGCCGGTGCAGGCTTTGCCGTCGTCGCAAGGCAAGCCGACTAACGTCTGCGCAGTGCAGCCCTGATTGTTCTTGTCGACGCATACACTTAATTTGCATGGCGTCTCGTCGGTTGCGCACACTTTGGGTTTGCCGACGCATTTGCCTTGGAAACACGATTCGGCTTCGATGCACACTTTGCCGTCGTCGCAAGCGCTCGCGTCCGCCACTGCGAAAAACATGCAACCTAGTTTCTGGTCGCAGGTGTCGCTGGTGCAGGCATTCTTGTCGTCGCACACCAACATATTCTTCGCCTTGCAGGTGCCGTCGAGGCAAGTCGCTCCAGTTGTGCAGGCACTGCCGTCTAAGCAGATCTTGGCCACACTCTTTGGGTGGGTACAGCCAGCATTGGCCTTGCATTCATCGTCTGAACACGGATTGGCATCATCACAATTGAGCAGGCTATAGGCGCAGGCACCCGCTTTGCACACTGCACCGACTTTACACTTGTCGGTGGCAGCGTCCGCGCAGGCGGTGCCGTCGGCCACTTGGATGACTTCGCAAAGGCCCGATGCGGCAATGCACTTGGCGATTTGGCAGCTGCCAACCTGCAATTCGCCGCACTCGGTGTCGGTTTTGCAGCCTTTGGTGTTGCCTTCAGCGGCAAGTTTGCTGTCGCCTGTCGAGGCGTCAACCACTTGGCCAGTGTCTGGGGCCGTCGCATCGCCCGAAACGTCGCCTGCGCCGCCGTCCGCGCCAGCGTCCTGATTGCGGCCGGCGTCGCTGGCGTCGCCGTCGGTGGCGTCGTCGGTGGCGTCGTCGGTGGCGTCATCGACAACGGCTGCACTGCCGCCAACAACCGGGTCGCTGCAGCCAGCGGCAGCCATTGCGCTGCCCATGGTCAACACCATCGCGGCAAAGCACGCGCTGGCGGCGCGGGCAAGAATTGCGCGCTGGATCTGCAAAGGCAGCCCTGCGGTCAAGCCCTGCGCCAAGTCCTGTGCCAAGCCCTGTGCCAAGCCCTGTGCCAAGCCCTGTGCCAAGCCCTGTGCCAAGCCCTGTGCCAAGCCCTGTGCCAAGCCCTGTGCCAAGCCCTGTGCCAAGCCAGCAATTGGCGACCCGCTATGGGCTCGTGCAAGAACAACTTGATCGATCCGCGATTGGATCGGAGCGTCAAGTCGGCTTGCAAAGCCGCGAGTTAGCGACCCACCAAGCAAGCAATGGGCCGGGGAGCAAAATCGACTTGATTTTGCACGGGCCCTAAGCAGGCAAACGCAACCAGTCCCGCAACGACTTATCCTAGGACAGTGTCTAACTGGGCGAGCTACTTGACGCATTGCCCCCCCATACACACGCCGTTGCTGCACTTGGCACCGTCAGCGAGCGGCTCATTTTGGCAACCCTTGCTGGGATCGCAGCTGTCTTTTGTGCAGCCGTTGCCGTCATCGCAGTTGATATCAATGCCAGCGCATTTGCCCTTGGTACAACTGTCAGCGTTGGTGCAGCCGTCGCCATCGGTGCAGCCAATGCCACTGGTGGTTGCCGCAACAGAGGTGCAGCCCACGCCGGTCGTACAGGCGTCGATGGTACACGGATTGCCATCATCGCATTTGATCAAGCTGCCTGGTTTGCATTGACCTTTGTTGCAGTTGCCCTCCACGCTGCACGGGTCGCCATCGGTGCATGAGCCTGACTCCATTTTGGTGTAACTGCACAGACCGTTCTTGCTGCACGCCGTTGCATTGCAGATCTTGTCTTCGCACTTGACCTGGGTGGCACACACTGGCATCCCGACCCCGTCGGTGGGCCACAGGCAACTGGCCGTGGTGCAACTGTCGATCGGGCCGCTGATGGGCATGCACGCCCCGGTTAACCACAAGTGCAGGCACTGGTCGCCGGGCCCACAAGCGTCGTCTGTGCACGGGTTGCCGTCGTCACACTTGGACTTGACCACGCAATTCTTGCTGGCGTCGCAGGTGCTGGACAGTTGGCAGCCTTTTTGTTCATTGACGCAGGTCATGGTGTTGTCTTTGGGTAGCGCATTCGCCCCGCACTGACCCGTGGCTGGATTGCAGACGTCGTGGCTGCAGACGTTGCCGTCGTCGCAATTCTTGGGCTTTCCTGAGCAATTGCCAGCGGCACACACATCGTCGATCGTGCACTTGAAGCCGTCGTCGCACAGCCCGGCGGTGGTCGCGAGGTGAATACAACCGGTCGCTGTGTCGCACAAATCAGCAGTGCAAATATTGCCGTCGTCGCATTTGTCGATGGAGCCAAGGCATTGACCACCGGCGCATTTGGCCGCCAGCAAACACTTGTCGCCGGTACAGGTGGTGTCGTCGGCGAGCGGTTGGGCCACGCAAAATCCAGTACTCAGCGCGCAACTGCCTATCAAACAAGGTCCAAACGGCAAGTTGCTGCATTGGGTATTGGTCGTACAACCGCCCAAACCGACCGCAGTCTCTTCGATGTCGCTGACCACCTCAGGCGGCAGGTCGCTGCTTGCATCCACCGCGTCGCTGCCATCGGCAACGCCTGCCTCGCCCTTGGTGTCTTGGGTGTCTGCCGGGCCGTCCAGCCCAGATCCATCGGCCGTGGCGGCTTCCACTGCAGAATCGGCGCTGCCCTCTATGTCCAACGGCGAATTGTCGCGCTTTCCGGGAAGACACGCTGTCGACAGCACCAGCAGGCCAACGCCAACGCACAGCATAACTACCGCACGGCTGAGCGGCAGATCCACAGTGACCCAAAAACTGGCATAGGACTGCGAAGTCAAGAGCGTATTCGAGGTGGCGGTCAGAAGGGGAAGGGAAATCGCGCCGACCGACCGTCCACCGCAACCGACGCAGCACGAAGTGTATGCTCTGGTTGGCACTTCGTCTAGGATTTGGGCAAAGCATCGGCTACAGACCTGACCAATTAGCGCCGAACCTCAAAGAATTCCCGAACAAAAAAGCAGCGGCCTGACGCTTCGGGCCCAGGCTCGCGACCCACCAAGCAAGCACTGAGACGCCGAGCAAATCTGAGTTGATCGACTCTCTAGAGCACCAAACAGGTTCCTGTCAGCGCAAGCACCACTGACCGCGGTCTGTCGCCCAAAACAGGCGTCCCGACACCAAAATGCGATTGGTTTCCATCGGGAATGGAGCGGCGAGACGCCGCGGGCGCGAGTTCGCGACCCACGAAACAAGCAATGAGCACCCAATCAGATGCAATCTGATCGGTGCTCTAGGAGCGTGTCGGAGTATTCCGACTCGCTCCTAGCGCCGTCTGCCTAGACGGCGGCAACTGTCCGAAACTGCACGGATTCACTCCGGGCAGTTCTTGGACAGTTGAGAATATCTGTGAAGCTAGGAGACTGTCAGATCGCAATAG
>SHZD01000020.1 GCA_009692465.1 Myxococcales bacterium | reverse complement strand
GCATTCGACAACTTGCAACCCTACACATTGTTCTTTACACTACCGCGCCTTTTACGTCGGTGTTTGCCGTCTTGTGGAGTTCAGTCATGCGTTTGAGCCTCTCTTTGGTCCTGAATTTCCGCACTGCGCTGGTCGCCGTGGCCTCGGTCGCGGCAGCCGCCGGCTGTAGCGATCCAGTGCAACCTGCTGGTACGAGTGGAGGGTCCGGTTCCACCACCGGCGGAGACGCCGCCGTTAATCTAGGCGACGGCAAGTCCACCACCGACGCCACCAAAGACGGCACCACGCCCGCCACCGACACCGACATCGGCACCGTTGCCGACGCCGACGAAGTGCTGACGGACGCTGCGGTAGGTGGTTGCACCAAGGATGAAGACTGCAAGATCGACTCTCTGGGCGCCTGCGAACGCGCGGTGTGCGATACCGCCACCGGTACCTGCAAAGTCGGGCCCAAAGAGGACGGGCAAGCCTGCGACGACGGCAATGCCTGCACTGAAAGCCAAGCCTGTACCGGTGGGGTGTGTGCCGATGGCAAGCCCAAGGATTGCAACGACAACAATCCGTGTACGGACAACAAGTGCGACAAGACCACGGGCTGCGTCGCCACCAACAACACGGCCTACTGCGACGACGGCAACCCGTGCACCGCCGAAGACACCTGCGCCGATGGCGCTTGCAAAAGCGGCACCAACACCTGCAATCCCAACGAAACCAACTGCGGCGACGGCAAAGACGACGATGGCGACGGCCAAACCGATTGCGGCGACAATGACTGCGCCAACGCCAAGGAATGCGCCAATTTGGGCAGTGAAAAGAACTGCACCGACAAAATCGACGACGATAAGGACGGCAGCACCGACTGCACCGACAGCGACTGCGCCCAAGACGCCGCCTGCCTCAAACCGGTTAGCGAGGGCAATTGCACCGACAAGATCGACGACGACGGCGACAGCCAAATCGACTGCGCTGACAACGACTGCGCCACCGATCCGGCCTGTTTGCAGCCGATCAAGGAAGCCAACTGCGTCGACCAAATCGATGACGACAAGGACGGCAGCGTCGACTGCGCCGATAGCGACTGCGCCCAAGATGCCGCCTGCAAGACTGTTCCCAAAGAACTGGACTGCAAAAACACCAAAGACGACGACACCGATGGTTTGACCGACTGCGCCGACAACGACTGCAGCCTTGAGCCGGCCTGCGCCGTGACCCAAACGACTGAAAAGTTTTGCGCCAATAAGCTCGACGACGACAAGGACGGTGCGCTCGATTGCGCCGACAGCGACTGCAAGAACGATGCCGCCTGCAAAGTCACCGCCAAGGAGAGCGATTGCAAGAACGCCAAAGACGATGACGGCGACACCTTTGTCGACTGCAAGGACAGCGACTGCTTGGCCGACGCGGCCTGCAAGTCCACTTGCGATGTGTGCAAAGAGAGCGCCACCGGCCTCAAAGTCGGCTGCGATCCGTGCGTCGAAGCGCTGTGCAAGGCCGACGAGTACTGCTGCACCACGGCGTGGGACGACGTGTGCATCGGCGAAGTGGCGACGATCTGCAAAAAGCAGTGCACCGCGCCCAAGGTCGAGACCTTGTGTGCCGACAAAGTCGACAACGACGGCGACGGTCAGACCGACTGCACCGATGCCGATTGCGTCGCCGATGCCGGCTGCAAGGGCAAAGAAACCAAGTGCGCCGACAAGCTCGACGACGACAAAGACGGCATGACGGACTGCGCCGACGCCGACTGCAAGGTCGATCTGGCCTGCCAAGCCACCGCCTGCGTGGACGATTTTGCGGTGGTGTGCGGCGGGGCCGAAAAGAACAACAACAGCGCCGTTGGCTCCACCAAGTCGCTGAGCGGCTACACCTGCAAAGACGGCAACGCCAATGGCGAAACCGGACCTGAGTACACCTATGCCATCACCGCCGAGTGCGACGGCCCACTGACGGTCACCGTAGTGAAACAATCGACCAAGGCGGGCTTTTTGGACTTGTTCTTGCTCGATGCGACCAAGGGGTGTGTGTCTAGTGCGTGTGTCGCCCATGCCCTGATGTCTGGCAGCCAAGCGACCAAGACCATCCCGGCCAAGAAAGGTGAGAAATACTTCGCAGTTATCGATGGTTACCAGGGCTACACCGCCGACTTCTCGCTCAAAGTGGCCTGCGGTTGTGCGGGCGGCAAGGAATTGCAGTGCACCGACAAGCTCGACAACGACAGCGACGGGGCCATTGACTGCAAAGACGCCGATTGTGCTGCCGATTTGGCCTGCGCGCCGACCGTTGAGACCGCCTGCACCGACAAGATTGACAACGACAAGGACGGCAAGGTCGACTGCGCCGACGCCGACTGCGCCGCCAGCTTGGCCTGTGCCGCGACTGCCACCGAGACGCTGTGCGCCGATCAGATCGACAACGACGGCGACAAGTTGGTCGACTGCAACGACAACGACTGCGCGGCCAATCTGGCCTGCAGCGCGACCACTACCGAGAGCAACTGCGTCAACAAGGTCGACGACGACAAGGACGGCAAGATCGACTGCGCCGACACCGATTGCGCCAAGGACATGGCCTGCACCGTCACCGCCACCGAGAGCAACTGCGTCAACAAGGTCGACGACGACAAAGATGGCAAGATCGACTGCGCCGACAGCGATTGCGCCAAAGATTTGGCGTGCAGCGTGACGGCTACGGAGACCAAGTGCGCCGACAAGCTGGACGACGACAAGGACGGCAAAATCGACTGCGCTGACAGCGATTGTGCCAAAGACGTCGCTTGTGCTCCCAAGGTTGAGATCCTGTGCGGCGACAAGCTGGACAACGACGGCGATAAGCTCACCGACTGCGCCGATCCGGACTGCTCGGGGCTGGGCGCCTGCATCTGCAAGCCGGATTACCCGTTGGGCTGTGGCAGCCAAGACTCGTGGTCCAACACCGGGTTCGGCTCGACCAAGGCCGTCAGCACCTACGTGTGCAGCGATGGCACCGTCGGCAGCGAGACCGGCGGCGAGTACACCTACGGCTACACGGCTAACTGCGACGGCGAACTGACCGTGAGCTTGACCAAGTCGACGGCGGGCTTAGGTTTCTTGGACTTGTTCGTGCTCGACGCCGGCAAGAACTGCGGTAGCAACGCTTGCATCGGCCACGCCCTGATGAGCGGGTCGACCGCCACCAAGACCGTGCCGATCAAGAATGGCCAAAAATACAACATTGTGGTCGACGGCTACCAGAACTTTGGCGGCAACTACAGCATCAAGGCTACCTGCAAGTGCGGCGGCACCCCGACGATTGAGACCAAGTGCGCCGACAAGCTCGACGACGACAAGGATGGCAAGACCGATTGCGCCGACAGCGATTGCGCCAAAGACGTCGCCTGCACCGCGCCGACCACCGAACTGGTGTGTGCCGACAAGCTGGACAACGACAAGGACGGTCAAACCGACTGCGCCGACACCGATTGCGCCAAAGACCCCGCTTGTGTCACCCCGCTGACGGAAACCAAGTGCGCCGACAAGCTCGATGACGACAAAGACGGCAAGACCGACTGCGCGGACAGCGACTGCGTTGGCAAAACCGGCTGCATTTGCCAAAAAGACTTTACCGCCGTGTGCGCTGGCAGCGACAGCTTTACCAATGCTGGGGCCGGCAGCACCAAGGCCGTGAGCGCCTACACTTGTGCCGACGGCGCGCAAGGCAGCGAAACGGGGCCAGAATACACCTATGAGTACGTTGCCGCCTGCGACGGCGCGGTCACCGCCACCTTAACCAAGACCAGCCAAACCGCGGGCTACTTGGACTTATTCGTGCTCGACGGCGCCAAAGTGTGCGGCGGCGGCAGTTGCCTGCAACACGCCTTGATGACCGGAACCACCGCCAAGCTGACGTTCCAAGCCAAGAAGGGTGCCAAGTACAACTTGGTAGTCGACGGCTACAACAACTACAGCGGCAACTACATCATCAAGTTTGCTTGCGCCTGCCAACCGACCACCGAAACCAAGTGCGCCGACAAGCTCGATGACGACAAGGACGGCAAGACCGACTGCGCCGACACCGATTGCGCCAAGGATCCAGCTTGCGCAGTGCCGGTGGCGCAGTGTGAGCCCGACTTTACCTTGACTTGCGGTGCCACCGACAATTACGGCAACGGCAACTTCGGCAGCACCAAAGTCATCAATGCGTGGACTTGCGCGGACGGCAACGCCACCAATTACGCCGGACCGGAGTACACCTACGACTACACCGCGACCTGCACCGGCCCAGTCAAGGTTACGGTCAAGCGCAGTGGCGCGTTGAGCACCGGCTATTTGGACTTGTTCATTCTGGATGGCAGTAAGACTTGCAGCGCGACGACCTGCACCGCCCACGCGTTGATGATCGGCGACACCACGACCAAGACGTTTACTGCGACCAAAGGCAACAAGTACTTCTTGGTGGTCGATGGCTACGCGGGCGCCGATGAGGATTATCAGATCAGCGTTGATTGCACGCAGTGCAAGTAGTTTGCGGCGTAAGGCCTTGAGTTTATAGGGTAGCTCTTCGCCCGTCGCGGGACCGCCTTGTCAGGCCCTTTCCCGGCGACGCCTAGGTCGCCAACGAGACACCGTGAAGTACCTCTCGGGGATCTTGCTACTGGCAGCGGCCTGTGGCACCGCACCAGCCGCCACCCCTGTCGACTCCGGCGTGGTCCAAGCTGCGGATTCTGCCGATTCCATCGGTGAATCGGGGGCAACAGCCATCGACGCGGGCTGCAACTCCGACAAAGCCTGCGACGACCACAAACCGTGCACCATCGATGCCTGCTCGAACGGTGTGTGCGAATACATTGTCAAAACAAGCAAGTGCGACGACGGCAACCCATGCACGATCGGCGAAGCGTGCATCGCCGATGCCTGTGCGGGTGGCAAGGCTGCCGCTTGTGACGACGGCAAGCCGTGCACCGACGACGCCTGCGACCCCGCCCAAGGCTGCACCGCCACCGCCAACAGCAAACCCTGTGAAGACGGCAACCCGTGCACGCTGACCGACACTTGCTTGGCGGGCTCATGCACAGGCGGACCGGCCGGCCCGTGCGACGACACGAACCCATGCACGACAGATAGTTGCAGTGGAGTCAAGGCCGATTGCACCCACGCCTGGGTGATTTCGGACACCTGCTCTGCCAAGCTGTGGCCGCAATTCGCGGTGCGCGTCACCTCGCCAGCCGGTGGCGACTGGATCGAGGCCAGCGCCAGCAGCATAGAACTGAGCGGTTACGTTTTGGGCTTGCCGCAATCGGTGACGTGGAGCAACGCCGACGGAAAATTTGGCAGCGCGTCGATCCAGTTGCCGCGCTTCTCGGCCGCGGTGCCGTTGGCGGTTGGCGACAATCCCATCGTGTTTACTGCGGTCAGCGGCGGGCAAGCGGTCCACCACAAGCTGACTGTGGTGTATCCGGGTCAGCCGGTGTTCATCGGTGGGCCGCGACCTTATCAAGCGCTCAGCCCTGCTGCGGCGACCCAAATCGGCCTGCGCATTGCGATCGACAGCGCCGTGCTGCCAAAACTGCTCGCCGTTGACGTATTTTCGGTGACCGCAGACGGTAAGCCTCTGGACAGTATTGCCATTTTGGGCGATGACGCCGGACCTTGCGATGGGCAGGCGCAGGACGGCCAGTGGGCGGCGTGCGTGCCGATCCCTCAAAACGTCGGCAAGGTGCTGCGTCTGCGGGTGCGGGCCACGCTCAAGCAGCCGGCTGATTTGCCGCCCCTGCACATCTGGTCGCTGCCCGCTTCGGTGGACATTCTGGCGCCAACGCCCGGCGCGTGCACCACCTTGCAGAAGCTGACCCAAGATTATGCGGCCAAGCTGGGGCAAGCGACCGCCAAAGACGGCCCGGTGGCGGCGCGCAAACAAATCTTGATTCAACTGCTGGCCGACGACCAAGTGGCAGAAGCGGGCGAAAACGTGGGTGATAGCGGCGGCGTGTGGTTGCGCAGTGCCAGCGGGCTGCTGGGCATTGTCACCCCGCCTGCAGGTGTGTATCGCGGGGGTGCCGCGACCGACAGTTATAGCGGGGCGACTCTGGACCCCGATGTGCCAACGCCGCACGAAATTGGCACCTTGAACAACGAGTTGTTCGCGTCGGGGTGTAAGCGGTTGACCGCATTTGTGAATACCTCGCAGGTTTCGCCTCTTGCGGCGGCGACCATCGGCGTGCGCCGTGGCTTAGTGGTGATGGTGGCTCATGGCGGCGCCGGTTTTGGCGGCCTGTCGGCGGCGGCGCGGCTAGAATTCGGTTGGCACCATCCCGGCGCCCAAGAGTTCATCGCCGTCCAGCAGACTCCGTGCAGCAACGCAGCGCTCAATTCGACTTGTTTGTCCGCCGCGTGCAACGAAACCCAAGTCTGCAGCGCCCTTGGGCAAGGCCCCAACCAGTCCCAATCGTGTCTGACCGCCATCGCCGCCGATCTGCGCGACGGGCGCCTGGCGGTGCTCAACGGCGATCACTATGCAATTCTGCCTCCTTATTGGCAGCGTCACGCCCTGGGCATGCCGCGCTCGGTCGTCTACCTCGGGGCGTGCAACAGCAGCTACAATGGCTCAATGGCCTTGGAATTGTTGGCCGCTGGCGCCGCTGCGGTAGTCGGCTATTCAGGGCGCGTCACCCACGCCGAAGCCTACGCCGCCGGTCACGATTGGCTGAGCACCACCTTGGCAGGCAAAGGCGCGGGAGCGGGCTTGCCGGTGGCGCCATCGACCAAGGACTGGCAGTTGCAGTTGCGGTTGCTGGGCGATGCAGCGGCGACGGTAGGCACCACCGAGCTGGCCAATGGCAGCCTAGAACAGGGTCTGACCGGTTGGCTGTCTGGGGACGGTGCGGTCGCTGTGCAGCATTTGGGTCCGATTGAGGCCAAACAAGGCAAGACCATGGCCTTGCTGCACAATGAGACCGGGGGTCAGCGCACTTTGCGCCAATCGCTGTGTGTACCCGCTGGCGGGGCTAAACTCTGTTTTCAGTGGCGGTACCTCAGCGCCGAGTTCGGCTCCGAGGGGTGCGCGACCGCCGACCCGTTCACCGTGACGGTTCGCGGCAACGCCGAGGGCAAGGCTACAGAACTGATGCGGATTGACCCGCAAGGCGCCTGTGACTTCGCCGCCTGCACGACTTGCGGCGGCGCCCAAGGACTGCTCAAGGCCAGCCAAGTTGCGATCGGCACCGGCGATTGGGCGAGCAACGCCAAGGATAGCGACTGGCAGCAGGCGTGTTTGAATCTGGTGGCGTGGCAGGGCAAGCGGGTTGAGGTGCGCTTTGACCTCGGCACCACGGCGGGCAATGCCACCGCGGTGTTGGTGGACGAGGTGGTGTTGCAATAGAGTTCCGCATGCCGCCAAATCGGCAGCCACGAAGCAGGAAACTCCTTGAGCAGCAGGTGGAATGTGGGCCGCAGTTGTGGACCACCGCGCGGGTTTGGGGGCGGCGCGCCCCCAAGTTTGTAGGTAGCGCGTGGCGAACTGGCCACAGCTGGGGTCATCGCGACCCCCAAGACAGGCGGCGAGACGCCGAACAACCCCTATTTGCTCGTTTACCTAAGGTAGCTGCTCCGCCGCCGCCAACACCTTATTCGCAAAGTCTTTCATCTCCGCCGATGCCGCCCCTTGAGCCGCACGGCGGGCCTTGGGTTCAGCAAAAAAACCCAAAGTGTCCACCACCGCAATGTCCATTTTGGGCGCGGCGGCGGCCATCTGCTGCAGCAACTCCGCTTCGCCTTCGGCTGTCAACAACTCAAAACGGCCCAAAAGCACCCGCACAGCACTGACCGGTTTGGGCTCGACTTGCGTCTGCCACCACGAGTCGGCCCACGCCGTCGGCGCCACCACAATGACCCGCAAACCAAAGGTCTTGAGCCAGTTGTGGGTAAACGTCGCCACTAGCGCTTGACTTTGCGCGACCGTTAGCCCTTGTTGCTGCAACTCGGCGGCAAACTCGGTCTTGACCATGGCAAAGTAGGCTTGCGGCGACTCCTTAGGCGTGCGCGAAAACGGCGAATCGGCGTTGGCCGGCAACGCATACAGGCGCTGCAACAGGCCGCCGCCACTGTGCAAATGCAGCAACCACGCCGCCGCAATCGCCGGACCGTCGTTGTGGACAATGCCGTCATAGCCGCCGGAAAACTGGCTCTTCTTGGCGCTAATCCGCAGTTGCGGCGAAAAGCTACCCAAAGCCCGGTAAAACAACTGGTGGTCGCCTGCCGTTGGATCGCCGATTCGGTGAACGCGGGCACCACCGTTGCTGCGCAGACCGGCCCACAGCGAACCCGCGGCTGCTGGCGGCACTTCGGCGGTCGCTTTGGGATCCACATGCAGCGCCCACTGGGCCTTGCCCGCCTGCAAGCCAGTCAAAGCACCGACTGCAGGCAAATTCGAATCCGCCGGCGGCCAATCGGCGGTCACCACAGCTTGAGGTAGCGTCACGGCGTAACTGAAGTCACCGGCGGTCGCCGCGCCAAAAAACGCACCGGCGGTCTGCACATTGGCCAGCGGCGGTTGCGGCAACTGCTCGCCGACCGCGCCCTTGGTCACCAATGGGCGGCGGTGAACAAAGGCGGGCAGGCTCTCTTCTTGGCGGCCGACGCCGGCAATGTGTTGGGCGGGGACGGTGGCATGAAACACCGTAAACGTCGCCCATTGCGCGACGGTCAGCCCTGTCGGCGGTGCCCCCAACGCGCCATCCGGGCTGCTGGCAGCAGCGTCGGCGGCAGGGCCCGTCTCCGCAGTGGTCTCGGAGTCAGCTGCGACCACTGAATCTGCCGCAGCCACGGCCGCATCCATTGGGGTCCCAGCTGCGTCGGTACCACACCCAGTTGCGTTCAGGACCGCCGCCAACATCGCTAATCCGACTGCGCTTTTGGCTGCCAGCTTCATCTGTACCTCCCAGCTAATCGCCCTGATTGGCCGCCCACTTGAGCAGCTTGTCACAATGCGCCTTGTAGGTCGCCTTGTCGAGCAACTGGCAGGCCCGCTGCAGGCGCGGCTCCATGAAGCGATCGAGCTTCACGGCCTGTTCCAGCTTGCCACTGGCCTTGGTCTGGACCACGATCGCCTTGGCAATAGCTTCGTCTTCGGTGGTCAGCACTTCGATGCGACCGACCAGAGTGCGCACCACTTGGGTTGGGGCCGGCGCAATCTGCATCGGCAGCAGCTTGACCGTCCACGGCTGCGGCAACACGTACAGCAAGCGCACACCTGGCGTCGTGAACCACGATTTCTGCCAGGTATCGACCATCCCCTGCGCTTCGTCGTCGTACAATCCCGAGGCCACCAATGCCGTTTTGAGCTTGGCTTTGGCCTGTTTAATCGCGGTCGCCAGCGGCACATCCGCCGACGGAATGGAGGTCTGGCGATCGGTCTGCGCGCCGATAGAACCGAGCTCCACCAGCCCGCCTTTGCCGTCAGTCGTCGCCCGCAGCAGCAGCCCAAACGGCAAGCTGTCGCCGCTGCTGTTGCGCACCGTCAGCAAGGCCTTTTCGCCCGCTAACACTTGGACTGGCAAGGTAAAGCGCCCCAAACCGCGGTAGAAAAGGAAGCGCTCCGTTTGGTCCACCGGCTGCTGCTCATGGTCCAGGCCCACAAAGCGCAACGGCGTAGCTTTGGTGTTGCGCGACGGTTGCCAGATGCTATCGGCCGCCACTTTGGGCGCCTTGGCCATGTCGATGGCCGGGTCGACTTGGACCTTCCACTGCAGGCTGCCGTTGTTCAGACCGCTGGTCGAAGTGCTCAAGCTGTTGCTTAGCGCGCCGACCGGCGGGGCCATGGTCGTACCAGAGGGAAACCATTGGCTAATAATGCCCTGCTTAAACGTGACATCGAGCGCCACTTCGACCGGTTTGGCGGTGTAGAAGTACACCACCGGGGTCTCCATCTTTTGGTTGCAGCCTTCGGGCAGGCCTTCAATCTGCTTTTGGTGCATCGCCAGCGGCGCGCGCCCATACACGAATTTGGGCAGGGCTTCTTCCTCGTGCTGCATGCCGTCCTGCGTGCTGCCATCGGAACCCTGCACCGAGGTGAACGTGCCCCATTCGTGCACGACAAAGCCCTGCGGCGCAGCGGGGGTGGTGGTGGTGACGACGACCGGTGGTTTGCTCGCCGGTTCAGTCGCCGGAGTCGGGCGCGCTGCTGCAGCGGCAGGAGATTCGCCACTATCGGCGCTGGCCACCGCGGCATCGAGCGCCCATGGTGCAGGTTGTGGCGCAGAAATTACGGTCAGTTCGCCCTCACAGGCAACAGCGAAAATGGGCAACAAAAATGCAAGGCGTGACATCGGATTTTCCTTGGCCAGCGCGTGGGGCGGCCGTGGCACACAGGCTAACCACCTAAAACCCTTGCGTCCAATGCATAGTTCTGATTACAATCCATCACTGATTTGCATGGATTGCCGATGGAACTCGATCACCTGCGCCAGTTCCTGCACGTCGTCGACGCCGGTTCGGTCAGCGCCGCTGCCAAAGTGGTGTACCTAACCCAGCCCGCCATAAGCAGAAACCTGAAATTACTGGAAGATGCCGTCGGTGCGCCGCTGTTTGAACGTCAGGGCCGCGGTCTGGCGCTGACGGCTGCCGGTCGGGCGCTGGTGCCGCACGCCCGCGCGGTACTGCTCGATGTGCAGGCGGCGACACGCACGGTGCGGCGGGCGGCAGAGCGCGGCTACACCGACTTGCGCTTGGGGGCGGTGGACAGCGTGGCCAGCTATCTGGTGCCCAAGCTGTTGGCTCCGGTGCGCGCGGCCTTTCCCGAGTTGCACTGGAAGCTGCGCACGGCGCGCTCGGCGGCTTTGTTGGAGCAAATTGACGCCGGTTCGCTCGATTTTGCGGTGGTGGCGTCCGCTGGCCCACCCAAAGCCGAGCGCTATTGGCGCCTAGCCGACTACAACCTGCAGTTTTTTGGCCGCGCCGATCACTTTGGGCCCTTGGCGCTGGTGCAGCAAGAACAGGAACTCAAACAATTCACCTTGGTCGAGATCGAAGCCCTGCCCGGTCAACCCAGTCTGATTGACGGCGATGCGCCGGCTTTTGCGGTGGCGCACAGTTTGGCCTCGGTCAAGGCGCTGGTGCTGGCCGGTTTTGGCATTGGCGCGATGCTGGACTTCATGCTTGATCCGCACGAGCGGGCCCAATTGGTGTGCGCCAATCTGCCTGCCGACGCCCATTGCGGCCTGTGGGCGATTGCGGGGCCACTGCCCAAAGACGGGCGCTTTCACGAGCTGGAAGCGTTGCTGGTCGCGCAGTTGCAACTTCTGGCTGGGTCCGCTGTCTAGCCTCAATCGGCCGCATCGCCTCCCATGGCCTTGCGCGCTATGCTTGGTCTTATGCGCGACCTGACCACCCTGCCAGCCGACCTGCCGGTGCCCGACGACGACGGCGCCGCCGACCATTTGACCGCGGCGCTGCTGCCCGAGCTGACGCTGACGGCTACTACTGGCGCGCCCGTTGCGCTCGCCGATCTGCACCAGCCCACCGTGCTGTTTTTTTACCCGCGCACGGGCGTCCCCGACCAGCCGCCGCTGCTGGGCCCCGCTGGCCAGAGGTGGGAGTCGATCGCCGGTGCCCGTGGGTGTACCCCGCAAAGCTGCGGGTATCGCGATTTGTCCAGTGAGTTTGCCACGCTTGGCGTCACCATCTATGGCGTCTCGACCCAGACCACCGAATTTCAGCGCGCGTTTGTTCAGCGCAACCAAGTGCCATTTGCGCTGTTGTCCGACGCCGATTTGGCGCTAACGCAGGCGTTGCGGCTGCCGACTTTTCAGTTTCCAGTGGCCCACGGTGGCCCCGATCGGCTGATCAAGCGCATGAGCTGGCTGGTGTACCGCGGTCGGATTGCCAAGGTGTGGTACCCGGTGTTTCCACCCCAGCAAAATGCCGAACAGGTGTTGGGGTGGCTGCGCGAGCACTTGCCATTGTACGTGGGCCTAGACTGGCAAGACATGGTGATTGCTCGTGAAACGCGGCTGGCGTCGGCCGAAATCGCCCAACTGTTCGCCTCCTCTGGGATCAGACGGCCGCATCAAGATCCGGCCCGACTGGCGACCATGTTCGCCCACGCCAATCTGGTGGTTACGGTGCGGCGCAATGGCGCATTGGTCGGCCTAACTCGGTGTTTTTGCGACGGCGCGTGGACGTGCTACGTCGCGGACTTGGCGGTGCACGCTGACCATCAGCGCGCTGGCATTGGCAAAGCGCTGCTGCAGGCGGTGAGCACGATTGCCGGGCCGCGGTGCAGCGTGGTTCTGTCGGCAGGGGTGGGCGCTGAGGGCTATTACGCCAAGGTGGGATTCGCGCCGATCCCCAGCGGGTAGTTTTTGGCGCGGCGGCAGTGGCGCTAGCGGATTGAGGCGCAGTCTTGGCCGTTTTGGCTGAGAGAATCGGCAGCAACAGGCTTGGCTGGCCTCTAGGAGCCTGTCGGAAATCAATCGGTTGTGAAATGTCTATCAGGTTATACACAATGAATCTATTACGATCCGACAGGCTCCTAGCCAGTCAAATATTCTCAACTGTCCGAGAACTGCCCGGAGTGAATCCCTGCAGTTTCGGACAGTTGCCGCCGTCTAGCCAGACGGCGCTAGGAGCGAGTCGGAATACTCCGACACGCTCCTAGCTAGAGCACCAAACATATTCCGGTCAGCGCAACCACCACCGACCGCGGTCTGTAGCCTAAACCAGGTGTCCCGACACCAAAATGCGATTGGTTTCCATCGGGAATGGAGCGGCGAGACGCCTCGGGCGCGAGTTCGCGACCCACAAAACAAGCAATGAGCACACAATCAGATGGAATCTGATCGGTGCTCTAGGAGCCTGTCGGAAATCAATCGGTTATGAAATATCTTTGCGGTTATACACAATGAATCTAGTACGATTCAACAGGCTCCTAGCCAGTCAAATATTCTCAACTGTCCGAGAACTGCCCGGAGTGAATCCGTGCAGTTTCGGACAGTTGCCGCCGTCTAGCCAGACGGCGCTAGGAGCGAGTAGGAATACTCCGACACGCTCCTAGCGAAGCCCTACGGCGGCCCAGCTCGAGCCAGAGAACTTAGCCCAGTTGCGGCCACCGAAATCGTGGGGTTTCTGTGATTATACAGATAATTCAGTAGGTTGATCGGTGAGTGCCTCCTGGGTTCTGGCTCAATGCGCTCCAGATCGGAATCCCCAATAGCGCTTGCAACCATCAGACCACAGTGCCAAACTGAGTCACCGCCTTCGGTGCGGATTGCTGAGGCTGCCGATGCCGACTTCGACCCGCTACGCCGCCGCCGTAGTTGCCTACACTGCGACCGTGGTTGCCCTATGTGGTTGCGTCACCGCTGTCGGTTCGGGAGCCGGGGCGGGCGCCCCGCTGCGCAAGCTCAGCGCTACCGAAGCGCAAACGACGGCCCGCAACCACATTCGCACCGCCCTGCAACATGCCGAGGCCAACGTGCAGTTCGCCGAAGGCATCGACTTGGCCCATGCCTGGCTCGGTCGCCCCACGCAACCGCCGCGGGTGTGCGACCCTTTGGATGTCAATTGCCAAGATGGCGTGCCCCAAGGCGATCTCAACCTGAAGTTGGGCAACGACATTAACAAATTGGACAAGTGGCTGGCCGAACAGGTGTTTGCCGATGCCCAATTGGAGCAGGGCGAGGCCGACGAAGTGATCTACCGCTTGCAGCCCGCTACCTTCTGCAACACCGCCAACTTGAACGATAGCTGCGTGAAATTCTTGCTGGATGTGCCGATTCGCCTGCGCGCCACCTCCACGGCGGTCGGCGAAGTGGAGGTGGCGGTGCTGTTTTCCGAGGAGCGGGTCGAGCTGGCGCGCGTGACCCTGCGCGACCAAGATCTCAAGGCGGTGGTGATTCTAGATGTCAAAGCCGCGACCACCGCTGCCTGCAAGAACCACCCGTTGTCGTGTTTGGGCGGGGCGGTGCAAAAAGGCGTATCGTCGCTGTGGAAATCCTCTAAATCCGGCGACTTTGACCTGGTCAAATCGGCCGGCCGCCTGCAACTGAGCTACACCAAAACTAGCGCGACCCAAGCACGGCTCCAAGCGGCGGTGCTGAGCAAGGTGGATGTCGCTTACAAGTACCAGCAGAAAACCTACGCGGCGACGCTGCAGCCATCGACGGTGACGGTGGTGGTCGACGCCGTGGCCAAGTCCGCTGATGTCAACGTCGGCATCGGCAGTTTGCTGGTCGAAGCGCCGTACCAGACCGTTGCCCTCGAGTTTGCCGACTGCGAAACCGTCGACCAGTGGGGCGTGTGTGCCAAGCTGCAGCAACCGCAACACAGCGGCTCCTTGCAGCTGGTCGTGGGCGGCTTGGTGGTCGTGACCAAGCTGGTCGTCGGTCAAAAAGTGCTCACTGTCAACCAATTGGGCCTTGGCACCACCACAACCGCGCTGCGCCACAACGGCAAGGTGGTGGCGGCGGTCGATCTCAACGCGGCCAGCGGTCGGATCGTCAGCGGCAGTGCCCATTTTACGGGTCAGGACAGCTTTGCGGTAGAACTGGCCGGCGAACTGGTGGCGGCGGCCCAGGTGGCGGCGTTGGCGCTGGCCAAGGACTTTGGTTTGCCAGCGTGGTTGCGCGATGAGACTGTGACCGGCCGCGTGAGCGGAGTACCGGTGCCCAAGGTCGCGCTCAGCGAAGGTGAACTGCGCGTCGATGCCGGCCAGATTGTGTTGCAAACCGACGTCAGCGCCAAGCTACACCGCAGCGCGGCCGTCGGCCAGTGCCTGACCATTCAAGAGCAAAAAAGCGGCACCGATGGGCTGCTCGGCAACGTGGTCGTTGCGGCCTGTCAGGGCAAGTGACGGGACGCGGGGCTGTAGCGCAACCCGCGATCCCCCGCTTTGGGCGCATCTCTGCGTCGCAGCGTCGCCTTTCTCCTTGCTCCTTGTCGAGCGACAGCGAGCGACAGGGCACTGGCATCCCAAATCGGGGGCCGCGGAGAATTTCGATGGGGAATTCTGGCAACCCGAATGGAGTGCAGACTGGGTCCCTTTGGCCGAACGAATCTGCAACAACAGGCTCTAGTGGCCCCTAGCGAAGCCCTCAGGCGGCCCAGCCCCAGCCAGGGAACCTGCCGCAGTTTGCGCTTATCGAAAGGGCCGACGTTTCCGCGATTATATAGACAATTCAACGCGTTGATCCGTCTTCGCCTTGGCATTTTCCGACCTCAGTCGATCAGCAGCACGCTGACCGTCGGTGGGTTCAGCCAGCGCAGCGGCAGCCCAATCTCACCCGTCCCCGGCGTGATAAACAGCGGCAGCCCCTCGACGGCGTGCCAGCCGCAGTCAAACGGCCCAGTGGTCGGAATCATGCGCTGATACAGCCACGGCACTCGCACCTGCCCGCAATGGGTGTGGCCGGCCAGCGCCAGCTTGACCTTGGTTGCCGCCACAGGTGGCAAACGCAACAGGCTGTCGGGGTTGTGCATCAACAGCACCACCGGTGACTGCGCACGCCGTAGCACCGCCCAATCGAGGCGACCGCCCCACAAGTCGCCCAGACCGGCAAACGTCAGCCCGCCCAACGCGATGGTGCGATCCTCCAAGGACTGCACGCCGTGGCTCGCCAGCGCCGCCGCCAGAGTCGGCCGCACATACGGGCCTGGCGCCCGCTCGTCGTGGTTGCCGGGGACGTAATAGGCCGGTATCTTGAGTTCGCGCAACGGCGCAAATAGCGTCACCAGATCGTCCGGTGGCTCGTAAGTCAGGTCGCCGGCGATAAAAAGGGCCGCTGGTTGCGCGGCATTGACCTCCTCTACCACCCGCGCGAGAAATGCCGACGATTTGAAAAGCCCCAAATGGGTGTCAGAAATCAGGGCAATCGTTAGCGGTTGTGGCAGGCCAAGGTCAATGTGCGCGTGCTCGGTGCGGATCCACTGCGGCTCAATGAAGCGCGCCCAGATGCCGAGCAGCCACACGCCCGTGCCAAGTGCGGCCACCCAGCGCCGCGGGCCCTTGCACACTTGGTAGGCCGATGCCAACGCCAAGGGAAATAGCAGCCAACTGCCGTAGAAAATCGCAAGTTTGAGTTCGGTCATGCGGGCGCTGGGCAGCGACTGGCTGCGGGTCGGCGCGGCCGACCGGGGCGCTCGTAACACGGTTGGGCAGGCCGAGATTCCTTGCTGCCGACCTTGGGTGCTGGTCCGCCGCCCACCACACCTCGCCTTCAGCCAAGCTCGCTCGCCCGCTCCCCCAAAATCCGCCGCACATACGGCAACGCCATGTCCAGACTTTGGGCCATCGCCGGCACCGCAAAACAGCGCTGCCGCCACGCCTCAATGGCCGGGGGCGGTTGCCAGCCCAAACGCTGCAGGTAGTCGGTGGCAATCGCCCCGCTCAAGTCACCCAGCGAAAACGCCTTGCCGCACACAAAATCGCGACCGGCCAGCTGCGTTGCAAACAACTGCCACGCCGCCGGCAGCCACTGCGGGGCCAGCTTGACCAGCTCGGACTCGGTCTGCCAAAACAACTCGGCCATCGGCGCCATCAGGTAGTGGTCGCCCAGCCGATCGAAGTGGCGAGCCGTGCGCTCGGCCCCCGCTGGCAACAGGAGGGCCGGACCGCGCTCCTCCAAATACTCAATAATCGACGTCGATTCGATAATGGGCCCATCGTCGGTCTGCAGCATCGGCATTTTGCCAAACGGCGACAGGGCCAAAAACTCGGGCTGGCTCAACCCCCCTTGGCCGATCGCGATTTCGCACAACTCGATCGCTTCGCCGCGCATCAGGATGGCAACCAGAGCTTTGCGCGAGTACGGCGACAGCGGGTGGTAGTGCAGTTTCATGGCTGTAGTGTGGGTGTGGTCGGCCTAGAGCGTCAACCTGATGGGCTCGCCCTGCCCACGCCGCCCTCGCTATGGAATTATCCGCGCATCGCCATCCAGTCGCACGACCGTGGCCCCTTTGAGCGGGCCATCGGCCAACAGCGCCTCAATTTGCGCTTTGTGTTTGCTTAGGTCGCCGACGATGATCACCTGGGCGGCGGTCGGCTGGACGTGGGCCTGCGCTGCCGCCAGCACCGCTTGGCCATCGACCGCCTGCACCCGCGCCACAAAGCCATCAAAATCAGTAAGCGGCAAGCCATAGTAGCGCAAAGACTGAAAAGTTGCGCCCATCGAGCGGCCGGTCGCCCAGCGCGCAGGCAGCGACAAGATGGCGCCTTGCTGTTCGCGCTGCAGTTCATCGCTGGTCGGTTCTGCCTGCCGCATCAGCGTCATTTCACGCAGAATTTCCGTGACGCTGGCCGCGGTGGCATCGGGGCGCACCGAGGCCTGAATCGCCAACAGCGAGCCAGCGCGCGCGTAGCCAAACGAACCACCCGCTCCGTAGGCCCAGCCGTGTTTTTCACGCAGATTCAGATTGATGCGCGACGAAAACCCAGCCGACAGGATCGAGATCATCACTTGGGTGGCATCGAAATCAGCTGCCTTGCGCCCGGGGCCGGCGTGAAAAACCGCGACCACCGCTTGTTCCGCCCCTGTCACATCGGCCAACAGCAACCGCCCGGCCATCGGCACCGCGACGGCAGTCGGCGCGTCGGTGTGGCTCAGCGCCCGCCAACCGCCCAAGCGGCGCTCCAGATGATCGGTCACTTGGGCCCGGGTCATGTCGCCTACCACATACAGCGTGGCCCCCGTAGGCCCATGGCCATCGGCAAAGGCGCGGCAATCGGCTACCGTCAACGCCGCAAGCGAGGCGTCGGTGGTCAGCCAGCCGCGCGGATTTGCGGGTCCATAGGCAATCGCGCCAATCAGCCGCGAGGCGACCTGCGCCGGATTGCTCTTGGCCGCCAGCAATGCCGCGCGCCGCCGATTGACAATGCGCTGCAATTCGTCGAGCCGCAGCCCCGGGTGCAGCAAGACTTCGGCAAATAAATCCAGCGTCGGCACCAAATTGCGCGACAGGGTCGCCATTTCGATCGAAGTGAACTCAGTGGTGGCCGAAGCGCCCAGCGAGGAGCCAATATCTGCCAACAGTTCAGCAAGTTGCAGCTTGTCATGCTTGTCACTGCCATCGCCCCACAGCTGAGTACATGCCGAGGCGCGGCCGCGTTTGTCGGCCGGGTCCAGACGGCTGCCGCCGATGAGTTGCAATTCCATCGATACCGTTGGCAGTTGATGGCGCTCCACCAGCACGACTTCAATGCCATTTTTGAGCGTAAAGACTTCAGGTTTTGGCGACGCCACCGCTTTGGGCTTGGCTGGCGGTGGCTGTTTGGCGCGATACACTTCGTCGACGAACACCGGCGTAACATCGGCGGCAGCGCTCACCGCTAGCGACTTGGCCACTGCCACGCGCGGGGCAAAACCCAGCAAGAAAGCCAGTAAAAGAGCGCAGTTATGCTTCATTTGCCACCTGCCTTGGAAGCTGGCATCGCCGCCGGTCGCGCCGGCATGGTGATCACTTGCACCCGTTTGCTCTTCGTCAAATGCGCCGCAACGGTGCTGGCAATTACTGCCGCGGTGGCGCCGCGATAGCGCAGTAAATCTTGCGAAATCCAGTCGGTCTTGCCCAGATAGTGGTTGTAGCCCTGCAGCACTTCGCAGCGGGTGTTCAGCCCTTCTAGCCCCCATACAAACACACTCTCGACGTCGATAAGGGCCCGGTTTCGCTCGCGATCGTCGATCGGCTCTGCGGCCATGCGCGTCAGTTCTTCGTCCAAGATGGCCATGACCTTGGCCCGATCGGCCCCCGGCCGCAGGTCGGCAATCACATGAAACGACGACGACAGTTGGGCGCTCGCTTGGTAGACACTCACGCTTTGAGCCAGTTGGGTCTCATGGACCAAGCGCTTGTACAGGCGACCGGTGCCGCTATGGCCCAGCGTATGGGCGGCGATGTCCAATTCCGCGTCGCCGGCGGCGTAGGTCTTGGGCGAATGCCACGCCCAGTGAATGCGCTCCAATTTGGCCAGCGGATCGACAACCGTAGCCTGCAGCGGGCCCACCACCGTCGGCACCGCCACCGCCACTTTGACCGGCTTGGGCAGGCGCGGAAAACTGCCAAACCACTTGTACACCACCTTTTGAATGGCCTTGGGGTCAAAATCGCCCGCGAGGCACACTGTCGTGTTCGCGGGCACGTACCACTTGCGAAAAAACTGCGACACATCGGCCACACTGGCCTGCTGCAGATCCTCGTGCAAGCCGATGGTCAAGTGGCGATAGGGATGGCCATCTGGATAGAGCAACTTATTAATCTCAAAGCGCTCTTTTCCAAAAGGCACGTTGTCGTAGCGCTGGCGCCGCTCGTTGCGCACCACTTCACGCTGGTTGTCCAAACTCTTTTGGTTGAGTAGATCGAGCAACCAACCCAAGCGGTCCGATTCGAGCCACAGCGCCGTTTCCAGATGGTGGGCCGGCATTTGCTCGAAGTAATTGGTGCGATCGCTGTTGGTGGTGCCGTTGATCCCGGTCGCGCCGGCCTTGCGCAACACCGCGAAGTGCTGGTCCTCGCCCGCATGCTTGCCGCCTTGAAACATCATATGCTCAAAAAGATGGGCAAATCCAGACTTGGACAGCTCCTCATCCCCCGAGCCGACGTGGACCCATAAGTTGACGGCGACCAGCGGCAGCGTGCGATCGGGCACCAAAATCACTTCCATCCCGGACGGCAGCACGTAGCGATGGTGGGCGATTTTCGGATCCGGATCGGCGTGGCCGCCCACCGGCACCAAGGCCGTCACTGCCATACAAAAGCTAACTATTTTCCAAGACATCGCCTACTCATCGGCCACGCAAAACGCGCACTGCTCGCCGCCAATTGTGGCTGTAAGCCCGGTTTGCATCAACCCTTGCGGCTAGGCTCCAAAACCGTAACGATCGGGCGCGCCGCGGTGTCGGTCGCTGGTTGAAAATGCTGAACCTTTTTCACAATGCGGTGCTGGCTCGGCCAACCAAGAGGGCACCGTTTGCGGCGTGGCTATACTCGATCGCCCCAGTCCGGCACCATCTGCCGGATCGGCGATCTCGTGCTTGCTGGGTGGGTCGCCAAGCTCGCGTCTGCGGTGCAGCCGACTCGCGGCTCCGATCCAAGGTTGATCTCGTAATTGGGAGACTGTGCATAGTTGCGCTGGCCGCGATCGCGTGGGCCAGCCCAGCCTTTGGCGCGACCACCTTGGCGATTGGCTATTTTGACAACACCTCGGGCTCCGCCGACTGGCAACCGCTTTCCAAGGGCCTGGCCGACATGCTGATTACCGACTTGGCCGCCACTGAAGGCCTGATGGTAGTCGAGCGCGAACGCCTGCAGCAGGTGCTCGACGAGATCAAGTTGGGTGGCGGCAAGTTCATCGATCCGACTACGGCGCAAAAGCTCGGCAAAGGGCTCGGCGCGACCCACATGCTGATCGGGGGTTTTTTGGTCAGTCAGGGCAAATTGCGGGTGGACGCGCGAATGGTTGAGGTCGGCAGCGGCAAAATCGGCCTCGTGGCCCAAGAAATCGGTAGCGCTGACGACATTTTTGCCATTGAAGCCAAGCTGGCGGAAAAGTTGCGGCAAGCACTGGCAGTCGCCAAGAAGCGCGGCGACGGCAGCGCGACGGCGCCCAAAGTGTCGGCCGACGACGTCAAGGCCTTGGGCCAGGGCTTAGATGCCCTCGATGCCGGGCGGATCGATGAAGCGCGGCGCATTTTGGGCGCATTGGCGGCGCGTAAACCCGACTTTTCGCAAGTGCAACGCGGTCTTGATCAGCTTTCTAAGAAAATCAAGCAGATCCTGGCGCAGTCGAAGGCCGCGCCCGAAAAAATCGTGGCTTTGATGAGCGAAATCGAGCAAGGCAAGCTCGAAGCGTGCCAAAAACTGATGATGGAAGTGATTGGGCTACTGAACGCGACGGTCAAGGCGACCATGCGGGTGCAGATGCCCGATGGCGGCGACGCCGGCGAGGCCGGGCGGCTGTTGGCGGCGTTTTATGCGGTGACGCTGCACGCCTTAGACCAGCCCGCGCTGCAGCCTCCGGTGTGCTACGGCCAGCAACCTGCGGGCACCGTCATTGCGATGTTCTTGATGTCATTGCAACAATTGGCGCAGTTGCAGCTCAAGTGCGATCCGCTGCGCCTGCAAACGGACCCCAACGCCGAGCGCCAGCGCGCGATCTGCGAAAAGCAGGCCAAGCGCATGCCGGACATGACCGATCCCAGCGGCAAAGTGGTGGTGGCCGCCCGCGATTATCCGTTGCTGATGGTGCAAATGGGCACGATTTTTGTCGATCGTTTTGCGGCCTCGCCGTACGCCCAATCACTTTTGCCGCAAATTCAAGAGTATGTGGACCATTTTCGCATTGCCAATCTGTCAGCGGCCGCCAAAGACAAGGCCCTCAAGGTCGCGCGCACCGAAGTCAGCCGCAAGGCGATCGCCCAGTTTAGCGCTTATGCCGATATGGGGATGGCGATGGGCATGATTCCGGCTTCTACGCGTATGCTCAACAGTTCTCCGGGGGTGGGCGCTTTTTTTACCCTGCACTTGAGCGAAGGCGACATGACGGTCGGGTTGGGCAAAATTGAGCTGTCAGCCGATGGTGGCAAGACATGGCAGCCGTGGCCGCTCAAGGAGGATGCCCCGGGTTGGGCGCATGCGCATTTGAAATTTCCCGTGAATCCGGGCAAGCGCCTGTTAGTAGCCAAGGTCGACCAGTTGATCGACGGCGATAGTGGTACAAAAGTGCCGAAATGGGACCTGTTGGCCAAAAAGTGGGTCAAAGAAGCGGTGTGGCTGCAGGCAACGCCGTGGACCGCTGAGCACTACGCGGCTGTCAGAGCCCGATTGACCGGCGAAGATGGGTCGGAACTGACCATTTGCACGGGAAAATACGACGATGCGCTCAGCAAAGGCAGCGAAGGCAGCGACGGCAAACCGACCTGGTTGTTTGGTCGGATCTACTGCAAGGGCAACTGACCGGCGGGGCTGGTGTGCCAATGACCGGCGGAGCTGGTGTGCCAATGACCGGCGGAGCTGGTATGCCAATGACCGGCGGAGCTGGTGTGCCAATTTGGCAAGCCGCCGCTGCGCCCCGCCGCCAATGCTGCCATGCCTGACGGCCGCGGGCGGCGCTACTTTAGGTAAATTACATTAAATCATGGCCTTGTGCGGATCGCGATCTGGCACGGCCTTTGCTTATGGAATGTGGTCGGCACCCGCGACATTGCAGTCGCGGTCGCGTTCGGGCTCCTAGGCCCGCAGCCAGCTCAAACTCTTAACCACGCCGGAACAGGACCACGGAACACGATGGAATCGCTCCTTAAGCGCCATTTTTGGGCCGTTATTCTCGTCGGGTTGGGGCTGTTGGGCTACCTGACCGCGGGCAGTATCAGTGCGCTTATCGGCGTGCAGCTGGCCAAGGCCTCGCGCGGCGACGACAAGGCGCAAGTCGCGGCGGCGTCTGGCGAATCGACGTTGGCCAAGCGGCTGCGCGAGGGTCGGTTGCGCAGTGAGTCGGGGGCGGTGATGGCTGGCCGGTCGATGTTCTTGTTGCACGAGCCGCCGCCGCCCGAAGAACCGATCGAAGAAGAAAAAGTCGACGAACCGGCCTCTGGTGCCCCACCGGAGCCGAGCTATGAGCCCACGACCTTGCCGATCAAGCTGATGGGCACGCTAGTGGTCAGCCCCGAAACGTGGTCGAGCGCCAGTGTCGAAGTTGAGCGGACGAGTCACAAAATCGTCAGTGTCGGCACCGAGTTGTTGGATGGGAAAGCCAAGGTTGAGCTGATTCGGCGCAACTGTTTAGTGCTGAACGAAGGGACCAAGCTGACCAAGGCTTGCATGTACGGCAATGAGGGCGGCGGCCAAGTCGCGGGCGTTGAATCGCCGGGAGGCAATCGCCCACCGCCGGCCACAGAAAGGCCCACTGCGGCGCCATTGGCCGCCCGTCCCGCCGCCGTGGAGACGGTCGAAGGGGTCAAGAAAACGGGCGAAGGCGCCTACAACCTGGACCGCAGTCATGTTAACGACAAGCTTAAGGATGTCACGCAGTTGGGCACCCAGGTCCGGGTGGTTCCCAACTACAAATCTGGCAAATACGAAGGCTTTCGCATGATCGGCATGGGCGGCGAGAGCCTGTTCAAGGACATCGGCTTTATCAACGGCGATATCGTGAACGCCATCAACGGCGAGCGCATCGACAGCCCGAACAAGGCCTTGGCGCTGTACGAGGCGCTCAAGAACAAGGCGCGCGTCACCGTGTTGATTGAACGCGACGGCCAGCCCAAAACGTTGCGGTACACCATCAAATGAGCCAAATGTTGCCCGCGCAAATGAGCACAAAATCAGGCGCCTTACCCGCCCAACCTCACGATACAACAGCACTATTGCCACAGCAAGGTTGCCCCCGCATGACCGTTCGACTTGCATTTGCACAACACAAGGCCCGCTGGACCGTCCAGATCGGCTGGATTCATTGGCTGGTGCTGGTGACTCTGGTTGGCCAGTGGGCGCCGTCGGCGGTGCGCGCTCAAGAAGCACGCGCTGCCGAAGAACGGGCCATTCCAGTCGCCGGTGGGGCCGGCAAAATCAAGAAAAAAGCCAAGGACGGGGCCATCAAAGCCGGCAGCAGTGGCGCTGGTGTGCTCAAGCGCAAGGGCGGTGGCAAGCTCGATCCGGCCTATGACCCGGCCGCCGCCAGTCGCAAAGCCGACAAGGCCGACGCTGCCGATCCCGCCGGCGCTGGCCGGGCAGCCGACGGACCCAAGGACGCCGCCGCTCCGGCGGCTGGCAGCGATAAGGCGCTGGAAAAGCTCGACGATGTCATGTCGATCAAGAACAATTTCAGCGAGGTCAAGTGCAAGAAACTGCCGCTGCATGTCAAAGTGACGATTGACTTTCAGGAGGCGCCGCTCGAAACCGTCACCAAATTGATGAGTTGCTGGATGGAGCGTAACTTTGTAGTCGCCACCCAAAAGCGCGGCGGCAAAGTCACCATCCTGTCGCCGCAAAGAGTCAGTGTGTACGAAGCGTACCGCGCGTTTTTGTCCAGTTTGGCGGTCAACGGCCTGACCATTACCAAGAAGGGCGCATTTTACCACATCGTCGATACCCCCGACGCGCGCTCCAGCGGCGCCTTGATCTTTGGCCCCAAGGGCAACGTGCCCGATGAGGACACCATCGTCACCCGCTTGATTCGCCTTAAGCACATCGACGCCAAGGACGCTGAGCCGATTTTGGGCAAGTTCAAGAGCAAAACCGGGGACTTGTTCATCTACGCGCCGACCAACACCATTATCATTACCGACATCGGCAGCAATATCCGGACCATTTTGAAATTGCTGGCTGAAGTCGATTTGCCGCTGGGTTCCGATCGCATCTTCATCCGCCCAGTGCAACACATGGCAGCGTCGGAACTGGTCGAAAAAATCAACGCTGTGTTTGGCGAAGGCGGTGGCGGTCGCGGCGGTCCGGCTCCGCAGACAGGGGCGCAGGCCAAAGTGACCTTATCCAAAGCGATTGCCGACGATCGCAGCAACCAGCTGATTTTGATAGCGACGCGCAGCAATTACCTCAAAGTCGATGCGCTGGTTCGGCGTCTTGATGTGCCGATTCCGGGCGAAGGGGCGATTCACATTCACCATTTGGAGAATGCGGATGCCGAAGATGTGTCGTCCACCCTCAGTTCGCTGGCGGGTGGCGGCAACAAGCAAGCCAAGGGCGGCAAAGGCGCCAAGGGTGGAGCCAAAGGCGGCGGCGCGGCAACCTTATTCGAGGGCGAAGTCAAAATCACCGCCCACAAGGCCTCCAATTCGCTGGTGATTGAAGCGTCGCTCAAGGATTACCTGAGCCTGCAACGGGTGATTGCCGAGCTCGATCGCCGCCGCAAACAGGTGTACGTCGAAGCGGTGGTGATGGAAATCTCGACCAGCAAGAGCCGCAAGACCCAAATCGCCGGCTCGGCGGGCACCACATTTGACATTGGCGGGTCTGAAGTGCCGCTGTTGCTGGGCTTGGGCGGCTTGGGCATGTCCGGGGTGTCGTTTGACCAACTCAATTCCGGCGGTTTGGCCGCGGGTCTGCAAGGGCCACTTTTGCAGGTCAACGCCGGCAATACTGGCAATTCGGCGGTGCCGGCGGGGGTGACGCTTTCAATCCCGGCGTTTGGTTTCTTGATTCAGGCCATTCAAGAAAATAGTGATGTCAACGTGTTGTCTACGCCGCATATCCTGACCCTGAACAATGAAGACGCCGAAATCACCGTCGGTCGCAAGGTGCCGTACCGGTCGCAGTCGATGGGCGGCTTGGGTGGTCTGGGGGCGCTGGGCGGCTTGGGTAGTCAGTTGGGCGGTCTGGGCGGCGCCTTGGGCGGTCTGGGTGGCGCGCTTGGCGGTTTGGGCGGCGGCACCGTGCAGTTCTTGGATGTCGATCTGACCTTGAAAATCACCCCGCAGATCAACGAATCTGATTTCATTAAACTCAAGATTGATCAGCAGTTGGACGAAGTGGAAGGCATGGACCCCAATCTGGGGCCGACCACCAGCAAGCGCAAAGTCACCAATACCGTGGTGGTGCGCGACCAGCAGCCGATTGTCATCGGTGGCCTGATTACCGACCGCGAGACCACTGGCGTGGCCAAAGTGCCGATTCTGGGCGATTTGCCGCTGATCGGCATGCTGTTTCGCAAGTCGACCAAGTTGATTGAAAAAAAGAACCTGCTGCTGATCGTCGTTCCGCACATCATCAAAGATCCCAGTGATTTAGAGAAGATGCACGAAAACAAGATGGAGCAAATTCGCCAGTTTGCTGAGGAGCTGGCGACCAAGCAGAAGGAATACAAAGGCAAAATAGACTACCGCAAGAAACGCGGCTTTTTGGAGACCGTATTTCAAGCGGTGGACAAGGCGTCGAACCAGCGAAAACTGCTAGAGAAAGCCTACTATGACAATCAGGACGTCGACAAAGTCGGTGCGCCCGACAGCCATGACTTGGAGTTTGATCCGGCCAAGAGCGACAAATCCGGATCCAAAGACGGCAGCAAATCCGGTGGCAAGAAGGCGGCGCCCAAGAGCGGCGACGACCCGATGGACGACAGCGATGAGGAAGGTGTTGGCGTTGAAGTCATTGAATTGCCAGAGGACAGCTCTCCCGTTGACCGACCTGCAGGCGACGGAGCTGCGGGCGGTGAGTCCGGCAAGAAGGCTGGCGACGCCGGCAAATCAAGTGGCGACGGCGGTAAATCTACAAGCGACAAGCCGAGCAAGCCCGTGGTGGTCAAACCATCGCCAAAAGTGCCAGTTAAGGGCAAGGCCAAGTAGCACTCTAGGTGTAACTTAGGGTTGATTCAGCTGTAACACATTGGTTTCTCTGCTGTAACACATTGGTTTCTCTGCTGTAACACATTGGTTTCTCTGCTGTAGCATGTTGGTTTCTTTACGATGATTGATTTCAGGCCCATTGGCAAAATTTTAGTCGCCCGTGGCTTTTGCACCGACGAGCAGGTCCAAAGCGCGCTGCTGGTGCAGGCCGATCGCGGCGGCTTTTTGGGCGAACTTTTGGTCCAACAGGGCTCGGCAACCAAGTTGCAGGTGCTCGAAGGGCTGGGCGCCCAGCTCGACATGCCGGTGCAGGCCAAAATCGAAGAAGAAACCATCGACGTGTCGCTGGTCGGTCCGCTGTCGATTGGCTATGCCCGCGAGTCCGAAGTGCTGCCGATTGGCCGCAGCCACGGCGTGTTGACGGTGGCCATCGCCAATCCGATGTCGCTGGGCGCGCTCAACGATCTGGCGGTGCTGTTTGGGGCGGCGCGCATTGAGCCGATTCTGGTCACCACCGAAGTACTCAACGCCGCGATTAACTACAGTTTTGACCGTCGTGCCCGCGCCGATCAGGTGGTCGACGACATCGAAAAGGGCGAGTCGGGGGTCGCCGATATCGCCTTGCAGCTGGAGGATGCCGCCAAGGACATTTTGGACGAGGACGACGAAGCCCCGATTATCCGCTTGGTCAACTCGGTGCTCAATCAGGCCGCCAAGGAGCGCGCCAGCGATGTGCACATTGAGCCGATGGAAAAATACGTGGTGGTGCGCTTTCGCAAAGACGGCGTGCTCAAGGAAGTGGTCAAAACTAGTAAGAAATTTCAGCCTTCGATCACCAGCCGCGTCAAGATCATGGGCGCGCTCAACATTGCCGAAAAGCGCCTGCCGCAGGACGGGCGCATTCGCATCAAGGTGGCGGGGCGCGACATCGATTTGCGCTTGAGCACCATTCCGACCGCCCACGGCGAGCGCATCGTCATGCGGTTGCTCGACAAGACCAGCACCACCTTGGATCTCAAAGTGCTGGGTATGCGCGATGAAGTGCGCTTGATTATTAATCAATTGGTCCATCGACCCAATGGGATCTTCTTGTGCACTGGGCCGACGGGGTCAGGCAAGACCACCACGCTGTATTCGGCGCTGATGACGATTAACAAGCCTGATATCAATATCTTGACCATTGAGGATCCGGTCGAATACCAGTTGGAAGGCATTGGCCAAATGCAGGTCAATCCCAAAATCGACTTCACCTTTGCCCGCGGTCTGCGCGCTACGCTGCGTCAAGATCCCGACGTAGTGCTGGTCGGCGAAATTCGCGACTTGGAAACGGCTGAAATTGCAGTGCAAGCCGCCCTGACCGGACACTTGGTGTTGAGCACCGTGCACACCAATGACGCCGCTTCGACCTTTACCCGCATGATCGACATGGGGGTGGAGCCGTTTTTGCTGTCGAGCTCGATCTGCGGCATTTTGGCCCAACGGCTGATTCGGACCCTGTGCAAAGATTGCCGCCTGCCGCATCTGCCGACTGCGCTTGAGCTGGAGCAGCTGGGTCTAGAGTCCACCGATCCGCGGCTCGCGACCGCGACGTTCTTTCGGGCCAAGGGCTGTCCGCAGTGCTCGATGTCGGGCTATGCGGGACGCTCGGGTTTGCATGAACTGCTGATTCCAACAGAAGAAATCAAGCGTTTGGTGGTCAGTCGCGCCGACGCCGGAACTATTAAGCGGGCGGCGGTGGCCCAGGGCATGGAGACGCTGTTGACCGACGGCGCCATCAAGTGCATGGCCGGTAAGACTACGGTCGAAGAAGTGATGCGCATCGCCAACGCGGACGAGGCGGAGTAGCCGATGCCCGTGTTTGAGTACACCGGCAAGGACGCCGGCGGCAAAACCATCAAGGGCATGCTCGACGTCGACGGCGTGCGCGGGCTCAAGGCGGCGTTGCGGCGCGACAAGGTGTTTTTGACCGAGTACCGCGAGTCGGCGGCCAAGGGCGGCAAGGGTCAAAAGGTCAAAGCCGGCGGCGAGCAAAAGTCCGGTTCGCGCGAGGTCGACGTCGGCGAGTGGCTGACTTCGATTTCATCGCAAGATGTTAGCGAAATGACTCGGCAAATGGCGACTCTGCTCAAGGCGGCGGTGCCGCTGGTCGACGCGCTGGGCGCGATTGTCGAGCAAGTCGAAAACCCCAAGCTTAAGCGGGTGTTGGCGCAAGTGCGCACCGACGTCAACGAAGGCGCGCCGTTTTGGCGGGCACTGTCGGTGCACGAAAGTGTGTTTCCCAACAGCTACTTCAACATGGTGCGCGCCGGTGAGTCGGCGGGCAATTTGGACGTGGTGCTGCTGCGGTTGGCCGACTTTACCGAGAGCCAAGTGCGGTTGCGCAATAAACTCATCGGCGCGCTGACCTATCCGCTGATTATGTTGTGTATCTCGTTGATCATCGTGACGGGCATGATGGTGTTCGTGGTGCCGACGATTACCTCGATGTTTTCGGATATGGGCGCTGATTTGCCTTTGATTACCCAGATTTTGATTGCGCTGTCGGCGGCGATCAGCAAGTTTTGGTGGGTAGGGGTGATTGCGGCGGTGATGGGCTGGCAGTCGTTTTTGCGCTGGAAAAAGAGCGACGTCGGCGCCGATAGCTTTGACCGGTCGGTGCTCAAGGTGCCGGTGCTGGGCGACCTGTTGCGCAAGATTGCGATTGCCCGATTTTCGCGGACGCTGTCGACCTTGCTCAGCGCTGGCGTGCCGTTGCTTACGGCCTTGGAAATTGTCGAAAACGTGGTCGCCAACCGCATTTTGGCCAAAGTAGTGGCCGAAGCCCGCAATGCCATTCGCGAGGGCGACAATATCGCCGGGCCCCTAAAGCGTTCCGGGCATTTTCCGCCGATGGTCGTGCACATGGTGGCGATTGGCGAAAAATCGGGCGAACTCGAAGACATGCTCAAAAATGTCTCGGAAAGCTACGAAAATCAGGTGGATACCCGAGTGCAGGCGCTCACCAGTCTGTTGGAACCGCTGATGATTGTGTTCATGGGCGTGGTGGTGGGCTTTTTGGTGGCGGCGATTTTGCTGCCGATGATGAAATTGACGCAAGCGGTACAGCAAGGGGGCTAACATGCAGAACTATTTCGATCAATGGGCACAACTGATCGCCCAATTACGCAGCCAAGTGCGCAGGCAAATGCACACAATGCGCCGACGCACGGGTGTTCAACCCGGCATGACGCTTATCGAAATCATGGTAGTGATTGTGATTATCGGCGTGCTCGGCTCAGCGCTGGCCTACGGCGTGTTCGGCGCGCTCGGCGAAGCCAAAGAGGACGTGTGCCGCTCGCAAGTCGCCAATGTCGGGCAAATTATCGAAGCGTATGAAGCCAAGAAGGGCGACTACCCGTCGAGCCTGCAAGAAATGACCGAGGGCAAGAATGCCAAGCTAAAGCCTGAGAACATTAAGGATCCGTGGAAAAAGGACCTGCAATACCAGTCGAGTGGCGATGGTTTTACCCTGTGCTCCGGTGGCAGCGACAAGCGCACTGGCACCGAGGATGACATTTGTTATGGGGGCAAGGGCAAATAACCGCGCTGGCGGTTGGGCACAATGCAGCGGTTGGGCACAATGCAGCGGTTGGGCACAATGCAGCGGTTGGGCACAATGCAGCGGTTGGGCACAATGCAGCGGTTGGGCACAATGCAGCGGTTGGGCACAATGCAGCGGTTGGGCACAGTGTGGCGGTTGAGCAAGTGGGGGTGAGCAGATGGGCAGTCGGCGCGGCTTTACATTGATTGAACTGGTTGCCGCCATTGCCATTATTGCAATTGTCACCGCCGCCGTCGCCACCGGCGTCAACAACATTCGCGGGGCCTCAGCCAGCGCCGAAGCCGGCAAAATTGCGGTTGCGGTGCGCTATTTGTACAACCTCGCCGTGGTGTCCGGCCGCAATCAGCGCCTGGTCATCGACTTTGACGCCCGGGCGTGGTGGGGCGAAGAGCAGACGACCGACGACCCGTGTGAAGCCTTTTTGCTGCCCGGCACGGACGAACCCGGCACGGACAAACACGGCACGGACAAACACGGCACGGACAAACACGGCAAAGACGAGCCCGAAGACACCCAAGCGGGCAATGCCAAAGCCGGCGAGCGTCCGGCCGCGACCAGCGCCTTTGAGGCCAGTAAGTCTACGCTTTTACAGCGGACTGAACTCGATAAGGGTTTGACTTTTGCCGCTGTGATGACCACCCACCAAAGCGAGCCGAGCAAGAGCGGGCAGGCGTTTATCTACTTTTTCCCCAACGGCACCACCGAACACGCCATGATTCAAGTCAAAGCCGATGAGGACGACGTGACCACCGTTGAGGTGTCGGCCATGCAGGGCACTGCCAAAATCCGGGGTGAAGACATTGACTTAGACGATATTTCTCGCGAATTTGCTAAGGACGCCCAGTGAGTTCCAGTCAGCCCCAAATCAATCGCGGTTTTACGCTGCTCGAAGTCATGGTCGCCATGGCCGTGCTGGCGTTTGCGCTGACGATCATCACCGGCGCGGCGTCCAGTTCGGCGACCTACTCCAAGCGCGTTTATCGCAGCACGGTGGCGGCGTTGCTGTTGCGCGGGACCATTTTGGATATTGAAGAAAAGTACCGCAAAGACGGCTTTCCGACCAACGACGTCACCGGCCGCGACTGCGAATTGCCCAAGACCTACGCCAAGCAGTTCAAGTGTAATTTCGATATCTTGGGACTCAATTTGGACGACGCGGCGATTGCCGATATGACCACCAACGCCAATACCCTGCTGGCCAAAGCCCAAGAGACGATGGCGGCTTCGGGGGCCCTAGACAAGCTGTCCGGCGAAGGTGGGCCCAAGAAAACCGCGGACTTGAGCAATGCGGCCAATCAGGCGGCCAGTGCCGGACTGGATTTGACCGGGATGGCCAAGGGCGGCGATCTGATGCAGTTGTTGACGGTCATTTTGATGTCGGGTGACGCCGGCCTCAATCTGCTGCAACTGTGCGATATCAATATCAGTGTCTTGCAAATGTCGATGGGTTTGATGATCGGCGAGCTGTTGCCGCGCGTGCTCAAGCGCGCCAGCGACCGCACCCGCAAGGTCATTGTGCGGCTGTCGTGGAAAGACGATGAAGGCGAAAAGCGCACCCTCGAAATGGAGACCTTTACCACCGCAGTCAGTCAAGAGGAGGCTGAAGCGATTAAGGCCATGAAGGCCAATGAAAAGATTCAGGATGCCCTCGATCCCAATGGCACTGGCGCCCTGCTGGGTTTGCCTAAAATACCGGGACTGACTCCGGGCGCGGCAGGTCGCTAGTGCCCAGATTGAGCCCAATCAAGCGTTTAGCGTTCACTCTGGTCGAGATTTTGGTCGCAGTGGCGCTTTTGGCCATGCTGGGCCTGATTTTGGCCACCAGTACCGCCGCACTGATGGGCTCGATTAAGGACACCCGCATCACCCAAGACCTGTACCACGTCGCCCGCGTCGCTTTGACCCGGATGGAACGCGAAATCTCGATGGCCTACCTGAGCAAGCATCAGGGCGAAAAGCGTGCGACTAAGACGGTGTTCTTGGGCAAAACCAACAGCTTGACCTTTGTGTACATGGGGCACCGCCGGATGGTGCGCGGCAGCGACGAATCGGACGAGGGCGTGGTCGAGTACAAGGTCGAGCGCGACAGCAAATCAGGCAAGAACGTGTTGATTCGCCGCGAAAAAACCGTGATCGATGACCAGCCATACAAGGGTGGGCGCAAGCAGATTATGGCGTGGGATGTCAAAAAACTGACCTTTGCCTACTGGGATATGGACAAAGAGGCGTGGCAGAGCGACTGGAAGGTCGAGATCGACAACGCCTTGGAAGAAGAGCGCAAAAAGGCCGCGCTGGCCACGGGTGTCGCGGCGGCGACCGGTAATACCGCGCTGGGCAAGGCGGTGGCCAGCATCAAGAAAGAGGATACCCACGGCCCCAATGACCAGTGGTTGCCGGCGCGGGTGCGCATCACTCTGATTTTGCAGACTGATGACCGCGAGCTGACTTTTGAGACCCAGACCCGGGTGCGAATTATGCAGCCGTTGGATTTGGGTGGCGTGCAAGTGCCGGTGGCATTTCAAAATACGCTCAATCCCTATGCCGCGATGCCGGCTCAGACTCCCGCCGATTTTGCCTTGCCCAACGCGCAGGGTCAGGGTGGTGGGCAGGGGCAGGGCGGAGGGCAGGGGCAGGGCGGTGCAGCTAAACCGGCTGCTGGTGGGGGCCGCTAGTGACCCGTCTGCACATGCTGCTGCGCGATGTGCGCGAAGCGCTGGCTGCCGGTCAACGGGCGGTCGGCCAGACTGCGTCGGGTGAAAGTGACCGCCAGCGCGGGGTGGCGATGATCTTGGTCATGGCGGCCATCGCGATTTTGACCTTGTTTTCATTGGAGTTTACCTACACTTCGCGGGTGGCCGTGCGCACCGCTACCTACGTCGAAGCCGAGGTAGAGGCCCACCTGCACGCGCGGGCGGCGGTTGAACTGGCGGCGTTGGTGATTGGATCTACTGATATTATTGAGCAAATTATCGCCAAGTACGCGACCATGATGGGCGGACGGCGACCGAGTATCAACACCGCCAACTACGCTTGCGAGTTCGTCAATGCCTTTTGCAAGGGCGAAATGACGCTAATGGGCCTGCAACTGGTCAATCTCGAAGGTCATCAGGCGGTCGGGCTCAAACGCGGCAGCTGCGGTTGCCAGAGCATGGACGACGACGGCCGCATCAACATCAATCGGGTCACCGATCTCAACGTCAAGCAGGCGGTGTTCGATACGCTGTACAAAGTGCTGGAACGCAACGAAGCGGTGACCCAAATCGGTGAACTCGACAAGGATATGGCGCAGTTGGCGCTCAACATTATCGACTGGGCTGACAAGGACAGCGTCAAAACTGACATCGAACCGACCACCCGCAAGCTGCTCGAAGGCGCTGGCGCCGAAGGGGCCAACATGGTCAAGCACAGCTACAAGACCAAAGACGCGCCGTTTGACACCACCGAAGAAGTGCGGCTGATCGACGGGATGACCGACAAAATGTGGTGTAAACTCAAGGATCAATTGACGGTTTACAACACAGACAAGCTCAACGTGAACACCGCGCCGATCGAAGTCATCAAGGCGCTGATCTGCAAGAACTTGGCCAATCCGGCCAATGAGCAAATCGCTTGCGCCCGCGGCTTTGCCCAAAACGCCTTTGTGCCGGTCAATGTGGCCGGGCAGTACATTGAAGTGTGTCGATCGTTGAAAAAGATGGTGTTTTCGCCGCCGTTTGCCAATCCGGGGCGCTTTGTGCAGTTCTTCGATAAGCTGGGCACCGTGCTGCCTGCCGACTATGCGCAGGTGCTGCAAATCAACCCTTCACGCATGCTCGACGACGTCGGCACTAGCGGAAAAATCGTGCGAATTCAAGCTTATGGCACCAGCGGCAAGGTGACCAAGCGCATCGTGGCGTTGCTCGACACCACCACTCAGCGCTACGTCTACTGGCGGGAGGATTAGATGGCCCACCGCATTTTAGGGCTCGACATCGGTAAGCGCTCGATTCGCATTGCTATTGTTGACAAAACGCTGCGCCAAACGACGCTGACTGGCTTTGACGAAGAACCAGTGACGCCGGTGCCGGCCGCCGAAGCCGATGGGCATCCCAAATTGCCGTATACTGCCGAGCAAGTGGCGGCCGTCAAACGACTTTTGCAGCGCAATCTGCGCCCCGACGACCAAGTGGCGGTGGCGCTGCCGACCAAACATGCGATGCACCGGACCCTGAGTTTTCCGTTCAAGGACGACAAGGCAATCGCCGAAGCGGTTGGTTTTGAACTTGAAAATCACATACCGACCCCCATCGCCGACCTGATGGTCGATTTTGTCCGCACCGGCGAAAAAGGCGGTCTGACCGAAGTGCTGGCGGTGGCGGCGCCGCGCGACGATATTGAAGGGTACCTCGATGCCTACAAGTATATGGGGATTGAGGCCCGCCACTACGGTTTGCAAGCGCTGAACTACGCAGCGTTTATCCGCAATATGCCGGTGGCCAAACAGGGCGTAACGTTGTTTGTCGATGTCGGCGCGACCCAGACCGAGGTGGTGGTGGTGGTCGACGGCAGGACTCAGTTCTTGCGCAACTTTGCCGTCGGCGGGCAAGCCATTGCCCAAACTTACGCCCACTTGGTGCAAAGTGACCTGCCGCCTGAGGAGTTGTTGCGCGAGCACGCGGTGTTGCTGCCCGATGAGGTGCTCGAAGACGCCCGCGAGCGCGGCCTGCAGCAGGCGACTGTGCAGGCGCTGCAACCGCTGTTGCGCGAGTTGCGGTTGACTCTTTCGGGGTGGCAGCGCAAGACCCGCAGTCGGCCCGACCGGATGGTGGTTGCGGGTGGCCTGTCGCAACTTAATGGTTTGCATGATTTTTTGCAGCGCGCCTTGGACTTACCGGTGCAGTCGGTGCGGCTGGGTGACATGCCCGATGTGCGGGTGGCGCAGGCCAGTGCCATCGGTGACCGCGCGACGTTGGCGATTGCGCTGGCGCTGTCGGCGGCCGACGTCGATGGCGACCACGACGTCAATTTTCGTCAAGGCGAACTGGCTTACGAAGGCGATTACAAGGTGTTGCGCCAACGGTTGCCGCAGTTGGTGGCGTTCTTGGTGCTGGCGCTGTGTTTGCTCGGCATTCGCAGTTCGCTGGTCTACCGGGCGCTGGTGATTGAGCAGGAGCAGCAACTGGTGAGCCTGCAGGTTCTTTCCAAGCAACTGACCGGCAAGAGCCAGTCCGATTTTGAGGCGGTCAAGAAAGAGCTGGAGCGACCGGCTGTGGTCGATGTCACGGGGCTGTATCCGGACATCTCGGCATTTCGGGCGCTGGAGGATGTGTCGAATATCTTGGACAAAGTGACCGAGCCTCCCGATTACAAGACCCCTGGTGGACCCGAAGAGACGCCGCCCCCCAATCCCCAGATGGCTCGCCCGAGCGCGGATATGCTGCGACCTAATGCTGACTTTTTGAGACCCAGTGCCGATTTACTCCGTCCGGGGCAAGCCGTGCGCCCACCGCCGCGCACCGAGTCGCCCGCCAGCACCCCCGAGTCGCCCGCCAGCACCCCCGAAGTGCCCGCCATGCCACCGCCGGCCTTTCGCGGGCTGCCGGACATGGGCGGGCTGCCGCCGACCGACCGCATGCCGATGCCTGGGGTAGGCCGCGGTGGCGATAGCCGAACCACGACCGGTCCGCTGCTAGGGGTGGCGCCGACAGCCGGTGGTTTGCCCGCAGGCGATCCGGCCGCACCGCCCGAAGGCGAGCCTAAGCCGGCGGGCAGTGAAGGCCATCACATTGAGCTGTCCAGCGTGCAAATTGACCGCAATCACGGGACGTTGCGCGGAGACGCCGATACGCAGGACGCACTCTTGGCGCTGCAGCAGGCCATCGACATGCACCGCTGTTTTGGCAAGGTCAAGTCGTCCAGCGATCGGATTACCTTTGAGCGTCACCGCGATTGGTTTAAATTTACAGTGGAATTCGAGATTGCTTGCCCAGCAGAAGTCGTGCCGACCAAGGCTGACAACGCGGACAAAGCTGCCCCTAAGAAAGCCGACGACGAGGAGGACTAGCCGATGCTGCTGTCAAAACTAGGCCGGCTGTCTGGCTACGTGGAGCGCCTGAGCGACCGCGAGCGCAAGATTGTGTTCGGTGGCACCCTACTGTTGGTGGTGGCTGGCATAGCGGCAGCGTCGGTGCTGGTCACGCGCAAAGTCAGCGGTTTGGAAGACGAAGTCGGCAGTAATGAAACGGCGCTGGCCGATATTACCACCGCCGGTCCGCGCTACCTGCGCCTGCGCGAAGAGGAAAAAGCGGTGCAGGAGCAACTGGACCGCGCAGCGAAAGAGCCGCTGCAAGCGACCGTGCTGGCGATTGCCAAAGAAATCAAGTACGAAAAAAAGGTGCCCGAAGCCGAAGGGGCGACGGCTTCGGAAAAGCTGGCGGATGTGATCAAGTTTAGCAATGCCTCTGAAATTTTGGCAGAACTGACCACCAAGCAAAAAAAGTCGGCGCCTAAGAAGAAAGCCAAGAAAAAGGGCGGCAAGGAAGTGTTCTTGTCGACGATTGACGCGGTGTTTCAGAACGTGCCCGACGAGGCGCTGTTGCTGTTTTTGGCGCGCTTGGAGACCCATGCCGAGCCGATGTTTGGCCTGTCGGTCGATATCCAGCGCACCGGTCCGACCCGTGACCAGATGCAAGCCACAGTTAAGATTGGTCAATTTCGCTACGGCGTGCTTGAGGAGTAGGCGGCTATGGAACGCATTTTGCGCCACCCGCGCACCCTGGCTGCCCTGCAATACACGGGCTATACGGCGTTTTTTATCGTCGCTTTGGTTCTGTGCATCCCGTGGACGTTTCCGTCGCGGCAACTGCGCACGTTTGTGGCCCGTCAGGCGCGCTTGGCTGGTTATCCTTTGAAATTAGACAGCATTTCGCTGCGCGGTCTGGGTTCGGTGCAGGTCCATGGTTTGCGGGTGACCTTGCCTGGCAAGCCAGGCGAAATGCAAGAGGGCGGGGCGATGGGGCCGGCGCTGCCGGAAGTGGAACTCAAGATCGACCACATTTCGGCTAAAATTGCCTTGTTGCCACTGATTTTTGGCCGCAATGTCGATTTGCGCTTTGACCTGCAAGCGGGCGATGGCAGTTTGCAAGACGGCCATGTTGTCAAAAAGGGCGACACCTACGACATCGACATCGGCAAGATCGACAGCTTGTCGCTGGGCGCTCTGGGCATCGGTCAGCGCGCTTTGGGCCCGCAGACCTTTGTGATGGGCGACTTGGACGGCAAACTGGGCGGCAAGGCGCAGGTGCACTATGGCGGTTCGACGGACGACTTGTCTGGGGCTGTCGAGCTGGAACTGGCGGATGCGATTCTGAAATCGCCTGAAGTGTCGATGATGGGCGGCTTTAAGCTCACCGATCTCGGGGTCGGCACCCTGACCATCAAAGTCAAGATGAATCTCAAGCAAAACGTGGCGGCGCTGGCGGCCCAACGTGGAGCGGAAAAGGCCACCGTGTTGCATATTGAGACGCTAAAGGCCGAGGGCGACGACTTGATTTTGCACAGCGACGAAACGTCGCACATCTTGATTCCGCCCGGCAAAGGCGGGTTGAAGCAGGCGACGATTAACTTGCGATTTTCGTTTCAGTTTCAAGATGGCGCCGCCAAGAAGGAGGCCGCGCTTGCTGGCAAGGACGCCGCGGGGAAAGACGCAGCGGCTAAAGACGGGGCAGACAAGGATGGGGCGGGCGGTGAAGCCGCAGGCGGCGCTAAGGCCGCCAAACCACAGGACGACCGCGCCAAGTGGACCCAAGTGCTGGCGATGGCCGGTTCGCGGTTGAAACCCTTCGAGCGCAATGGGTTTATTGGTATCGCCTGTACCGGTTCGCTGTTTCGGCCGCAGTGCAAGCCTGAACTGCCGACGGTGTTGACTGGCCTCAAAGGTGGCGCTGCTCGCCTAGAAGGGCCGGTTGCTGTGCCCGCAGGCAAAGACGGGCCGCCGCCGCCCGCCGATGCGCCGCCCGTTGAAGGGGCTGGACCCGCTGCCGCGCCGGCCGCTCCGGTTGAGTTCAAGCCAGCGATGCGACCGGAAGACCCGCCGGTGCCCGAACCGCCGCCAGCCGCACTGGCCACTCCACCGCCAGCGCAGGAAGCCCCCGCCGCTGCTGCGGAACCTGGCCGCGGGCCTGAACCGGCAGCGCCAGTGGAAGATCGCGGCGGACGCCCGCCTCCGGCTGCGGACAAGGGCCGCGAACCGGCGGAGGGACGTGGCGAAGCGGGTGGCGACCATGAAGGCGAAAAAGCTGAGTCAGATCGCGAGGAAGTCCCCAAGGCCGAGCCGGTCAAGCGCAATACGGATGAAGGGACTGAGGAATAGACAGCCGCTCAAATCAGATTTGCTCGGCGTCTCAGTGCTTGCTTTGTCGGTCGCGAGCCTGCGGCACTTATTCAGTGGCCTGCGGGTTGGCGTCAGGCCGCTCCATTTTTGTTCGGGAATTCTTTGAGGTTCGCTGTCAATTGGTCAGGCCTATACGGGCCAGTCCGAAGCAGTCGGCCCCGAATTGCGGCGCGGTAGTGGGCCGAGCACCGAGCCTGCGACCCACCTAATCGGCACCCACCGAAATTCACCACCGAAATTCCCCGCGGCCCGCGATTTGGGATGCAGATCAAGGAGCAAGGAGCTTTTCTGTCAGGGGCGTACTCTGGTACGTCCCTGACAGAAAAGTGACGCAGTGACGCCGAGATGCGCCCAAAGCGGGGGATCGCGGCCCACGGGCTCGGCCGCCGACCCCAGCTGCGCGCAATGCCGTTGTCCGCCGGCCGCCATCCTGTGCTACGGTACGCCCATGGCCGACCTGCGCCGCTTCGATGTGTTCGCCGACTTTGTAGTCGCCCGTTTTGGCGCTGAACGCATCTGGGATATTGCCGGCGGTCAAGGGCGCCTCAATGCCGCGTTGACCGCGCGCGGTCGGCCGACCACCACCTTTGACTTGCGTTGGAAGCGCCTGCCTAACTTGAACTACCAGCAGCGCTTGTTAACGCTGGACGAGGCCTGCAACTGCGACCTGCTCGTCGGCATGCACCCCGATGGCGCGACGTCAATCATCGTGCAGTATGCCGCGCGCCACGCGATTCCGTTCGCCGTGGTGCCCTGTTGCGCCGACAACGGCATGGCCTACAAGCCGTGGCTGCGACACCTGCAAGGGCTGGCGATCGAGCTGGGCATGACCGTGAGCTGCGCCGACTTGCCGATGCAGGGGCGCAGTCGAGTGGTGGTCGGTATGCCTGCGGCTGTGTCGCTTTAGGAACTGTCGGTAAACTACCCCTTCAAACGCTGCCGTACTTTTGCGCGCCACTCGGGTTACTATCGACCCATGGCGGTTGTCGCCGATTGAGGGAACCATGGGCCACCGCGTAGCCGTCGCTACCTTGGCGCTTGTTTGGGCCTTTGCCGTGGGTGTCCCGGCGGTGGCATCGGCATCGTGCATTGAAGCCAGCGCTTGCCTATGCCCGTTTTCGCCGATTGTGGCCGCGGTCCAAGCCGAAATCGTCACCATCGACGCCAGCGGTGTGGCGGTGCGGATCGATGCCATCGACTTGTTTGGCACGGCCACCACCACACTTGCGGTTGGAGCGACGGCCACTGCTGCGGTGGCCGACTTGGGCGCCAAAGTGGTCGTGGGCGACCGCGTTGTCGGCACGGTCGGGCCATCGGGCACTGTCGTTGCCACTGTGCGCATCGACAGCGATCAACGGGTCACCTGCCGCTACGCACCGACCTTTCGGCCGATGGCGTCGTCGGCGCGCATTGCCATGGCCAAGGCGGATTGCCCCAAGCAACTGGGCGACCTCGGGTTGGTGCCGCCGCCGTGCAACGACACCGAAGCAAGGGCGATCGATGGCTGCGCCACTCGCCACCACTGCGGTTCGCCGCGGCAGTGGTGGCCTGCGCTGGTGGTCGTTTTGCTGTGTGGGTGGCGCCGCAGATGGTACGGATAGCGCGGCCAAACTGGGCGGTGCGTTGGCCGCGATCCCCCGCTTTGGGCGCATCTCGGCGTCACTGCGGCGCTTTCTTCCGAGACAGTTCGCAGGACTGTCTCATTGGCGTACACAAGTACGCCTCAGTCGTCAAGCCCCTTGCTCCTTGATCTGCATCCCAAATCGGGGCTCGCGGAGATTTTGGTGGTGAATTGGGCCGCATCACACCCTTGACGACCGCCAAATTTCGAGTCAGGGTGCGCACTGCGGCTGTCGGCACCACCACCAGCATGCGTGCGCACGGGCCGGTTGACGCCGCTGAGCGCATCGTCACCGTCAGCCCCACCAGCCCCACCAGCCCCACCAGCCCCACCAGCCCCACCAGCCCCACCAGCCCCACCAGCCCCACCAGCCCATGAGGAATCCATGCCTACTTCTCGCCTCGCTCGCCTCATTGGTGGCCTATTCGCCGCCAGCCTCGGCCTGGCCCCCGCCGCGTTCGCCGCGCTGCCGGCAACCACCACTATCGAGGGCGTGCTCATGTCCACCGGCGGTGGTCCGGTCGCCGACGGCAACTACGCGGCCACGGTCGGCATCTACGCTGCCGAGACCGGCGGCACCGCCGTGTGGAGCGAATCTGGGGTGACACTAGCGGTCAAAGGCGGCCAATTCAATCAGATTTTAGGCGCCAAAACGCCGCTTGTTCCGGCCGCGCTCAGCCTGACCACGGCGTGGATTGGACTGCAGATTGGCAGCGACGCCGAATTGCCGCGCCGCCCGCTCGCCAGCTCGCCCTACGCCCAGCGCGCCGCTGTGGCCGAGGGACTGGACTGCTCAGGCTGTATCAAGATGGGCCACCTCGAGGCGGCGGTGCTGCAGCCCTACGCCAAATCGGCTGACCTGAATGCCTACACGAAGTCATCCGACTTGGGCGCCTATGCCAAGTCCGCCGACCTGAGCGCCTATGCCAAGTCCGCCGACCTGAGCGCCTATGCCAAGACCGCGGCGCTGGCCGACGTCGCCACCACCGGCGCATTCGGCGACCTCAAGGACGTCCCGGTCCTGGCTAAGGTCGGGGCGGTGTGTGGCACCAATCTCGTGGTCAAAGGCATCAAGGCCGACGGCAGCTACGACTGCACTACCTCGGGGGTCGCCCCCGACATGCTCAACGAGATCTCGAACGATTTGCTGTGGAACCAGTTTGTTGACAAGGTGGACGGCACCAAAGACGTGCCCATTAAGGACGGCCTATCCGCCGGCGTAAGCGACAACATTGTCTTTCCAGACATCGGGGTCACCCAAAAGATCTGGATTGACGTCGCGGTCAGCAACTCTGACGTGTCCAAGCTGGTCATTGAGTTGTACGGTCCGGGCCAGTCGACCCCGTATCTGCTCTACAAGGGCAGCAAGGTCGGCACCAACTTTTCGGCGAAATACAACAACGGCGACAAGCTGGAAGTGGGCAACCTCGACGCCGACTGGCTGGGCAAGAACATCGCCGGCACCTGGTCGCTGGTGGTCAAGGACATTTCTGCCATCCCGGTGCCACCGGGGACGCCGCCCTTTGTCAACGACGGCAGCTTCAACTGGGCGATCAACATCGGCACCCTGTCGAGCAAGAAAGTGCTGGTCAAAGGCGACCTGATTTTGGACGGCGGGCTGCAGCTCAAGGCGGCAGACGCCCACCCGGTGGTGTGCGACGCCAGCCGCTTTGGCTACATGTACGCCAATAAGAAGGACAATGCCATGTACGTGTGCAACGGCACCAACTTCTTCCCGTTGGCACTGGCGGTGCCGCCCGGCACCAAGGAGAATCCAGCCAGCCACTGCAAGCAGATCTTGACGACGGTGCCGGCCAGCAAGTCGGGCACCTACTGGTTGGACCCCGACGGATCCGCTGGGGCGCCCGCGTTTGAGACCTACTGCGACATGACGACGGCTGGCGGTGGCTGGACTTTGGTGTTCAACCTCGATACCAACGATGGCACGATGCGCGGCTATGGCGACACCGACTTCTGGCTCAAGTCAGACAAACTGGCTGGCGTCGCGGCTACGGCGCTACAGAACGACTACAAGAGCGACGCCTATGGCACGGTCAAGGGCGGCGAGGTGCTGATTTGGGCTCACAAGGAAGGCGCCGAGTGGAGCCAACCGTCAGCGTGGGCGCGCACCACCGTGGTCGCCAACCTACAGGGCAAGACCATGGCCGACTGGCTGGCCTTGCCGACCAATACCATGCTGACTTCGGGCAAGGTCGATACTTCGGGCAATGTGTCGAAATCGGGCACCTACACCCGGACCGCCGGCGACGTGTTCATCGACAACGCTTTGCCGCTCATCGTCAATTCCACCGGCAAAGGCGGCAGCGACGCCGTCAATACCGTGCGCTTGGGCACCGAGTTCACCCCGATTTGCGGCGTCGTCGACTGCAACGGTCACAACGTCCAAGGTGGCTACGGCGGCTACCACATTCGGCCGACCGGCGGCAATTATCCCTTGACCTATGAGGCTGAGCCGAGTTTCGGCTACCACCCCGGGCCGATGGGCTTTGGCGACAACTTCGTCAACAACAATGGCTGTGGCAATTCGGTGTGGGAGAACAAGTGCACTCCGACCGTCATTACTTTGCAGGTCGATTTCGCGGTGTTTGTGCGCTAGGAGCGTGTCGGAGTATTCCGACTCGCTCCTAGCGCCGTTTGGCTAGACGGCGGCAACTTTTCTGCGCTGCCACTATGCCACTGGCACCGATTCAGTGCAGACTACCGCGCCCAAGTCGGCTGCCTTCGCTGGCCGAGGCAGTCATGTCCCGTTGTAGTCTGCGCACGTTGTCTCACCTCGCTGTGGTCACTAGGTCGCGGTCTGCCGTGCGCTGTGTTGGTGCCCGTGCGCTGGTGCTGGTTGCCCGTGCGCTGGTGCTGGTTGCCCGTGCGCTGGTGCTGGTTGCCCGTGCGCTGGTGCTGGTTGCCGGTGCACTGGTGCTCAGTTGGCCAACCGCGGCCATCGCACAAAGCGCCGACCCGGCCACGGTTGCGCTAGCTGCAGAGGCAACGCCGGTCGTGGCGCCCAAGCCGGTCAAAAAGCCGTGGTACGAAGTGCTGCAAATCCGCGGGTATACTCAGGTACGCACCAGCCAGATCGCGGTCACCAACGAAAAACTGGTCAACGGTCAGGGCGACAAGTCGATCGGCGGCAAGAACGGCCTGTTGATCCGGCGTGCCCGCATCATCCTGTCCGGCGAAGTCCACCCCCAGTTGAGCGTGTATTTGCAGCCGGACTTTGCCTCGGCGATCGGCGACCAGTTCAATGTCGCTATCTTGCGCGACTGGTATGCCGATGTGTTCTTGAACACCGCCAAGACTTGGCGGGTGCGGGTCGGCCAGTCCAAAGTCCCGTATGGTTTTGAGAACATGCAGTCCAGTTCCAATCGGCTGGCTCTCGATCGGGCGGATGCCATTAACAGCGCAGTCAAAGACGAGCGGGATCTAGGCGCGTTTGTGTACTTTTCGCCCATGGTGGCCAAAAAGCGCTTCAAGCATCTGGTGGACAGTGGCTTAAAGGGCTCGGGCGACTATGGGGTGGCTGCGTTTGGCCTGTACAACGGTCAGACCGCCAATAATCCTGAGCGCAATCGCAGCCCCCACCTCGTCGCTCGCGTGACGTGGCCATTTGACTTTGGCGGTCAGTTTGTCGAGTTGGCGACCGGCGGCTACATTGGCGAGTACGTGCCCAAGCGCGACAAGGCGGGCGGCCACTACGCGCTGACCGATGCCCGCGTCCACGCCACGCTGGTCGTGTATCCGCAACCGCTAGGTTTTCAAGCGGAATATACTGTCGGCGTCGGTCCGGAGCTGCGCGAGGGCACCCTTGTGCAAGCCCCGCTGCACGGCGGCTATGCCCAAGTCATGTACCGCGCCGACAACGTCATGCCGTTCGTCAAGGCCCAGATGTACGACGGCGCCCGCAAACACGAAACCAATGCGCCGCCTTACGAAACCAAGGAACTGGAGTTTGGTGTCGAGTGGCAAGTGCACAGTGCGCTGGAATTGACTGCGATCTACACTCTTTCGCAGCGCTCAAGCCCGACAAAGCCGTATGCCGCTGAGTCTGGGCAGTTTGGGCGGTTGCAATTGCAGTTTAACTATTGAGCCAACTGCGCGATCGTGCGGAGTGGATCGGGCGGAGTGGATCGTGCGGAGTGGATCGTGCGGAGTGGATCGGGCGGAGTGGATTGATCGGAAATTCGCCGACAAAACCGGACCTTGCCGCCACCACCTCGCCCGGTGCCCATCGACAACTGGCCTCACGGACAGATGGGCGCCTGATTGGCCAGCGCGTTGAACAGCTTGTTGGTGTAGCACGGGGTCACGCACCGCTCGCCAGCCGGTTGCCACATCAGATTCTGCTTGGCCACACACGAAAGGCCAGTCTGGTAGCACTGGCCAAACAGCGGTTGGGTGCCGCCGATCGCCTTGCTCGGCCAGTTGATTTTACCCACGTACCACATGTCGATGGGATTGAGCTTGTTCTGCAACTTGACCACCAGCGTGCCGTACAGGTAGATTTTCACCGTGGCCAACGACGCTCCAAAGCCGTGGTCATCCCAGTACTGCACGCCCAACCGGTAGGTCATGGGTTCGGCAGCGGTGCCCTCGGGCGCAACCATGTTCAGGTTTTCTGGCCCGGCGCCATCGGTGTCGTCCAGATCCAGCGTCGGGTTATCGCCTTGCAAGCTCGGGGCGCCCCAGTTGGGCGCTGAGTTGAACCAGAACGTGTCCCACGGGTTGCTAAACCACGGGTCGGCACTGCCGTCGCAGTCGATGTCCAGGGTACTGGCGAACTCGTTGGCGAAGTGCAGGTCGAGGTCAGCGCCCGTGTCTGGCCCGGAGTCATTCTGGTCGGGGTCGGTCGGTGTGTCCCACACCAGTTCGATGTGCAAGGCGTTGGTGGGGATGACTAGCCATTTCATGCAGTCCGGCACGCACGACTGGACGTTGTCCTCGTCCCAGACATCGAGGCACAACTCGTAGGGGCCGGCCGCGTTGAACGCCATAATCGACTCGCCTACTGCGGTACTGGGGTCAACGACCGCTATCAAACCGTTGGGCCCTTTGAGGGTGAACAGGCCCTTCTTAATTTTCTTGCCAGTCGGCGAATAGGACTTGGCCCAGCTCAATTTGCAGGTGGACTGCGGGATTGTCTGAGCGGGCAGATCGCACCCCAGCACCGCGACCGGACATACCGGTTGCGGCTTGGCCACGCCCTTGCCGGTCAGCACCAGATACAGCGGCGGCTCAAAGCCCCACGGCACTATCACGGTCACTGCGTCAGTCAACCCAAGGGGTGTCCCGCGATCCCCCGCTTTGGGCGCAGCTGCGCGTCGCTGCGGCGCTTTCCTCCTAGGAGCGTGTCGGAGTATTCCGACTCGCTCCTAGCGCCGTCTGCCTAGACGGCGGCAACTGTCCGAAACTGCACGGATTCACTCCGGGCAGTTCTTGGACAGTTGAGAATATCTGTGAAGCTAGGAGAC
>SHZD01000214.1 GCA_009692465.1 Myxococcales bacterium | reverse complement strand
GCCGTTACTGGCCTTGCTTGCACGGTCGCAGCGGCCACAAATCGACAGCTGCGATTTTGTGCACGACGGCTAATCGCTAGATGCAGGCGGTTTGCGCCTTGCAGTTGCTTGGTATCAGTGGTGGGCAGGCTTAATGGCCGATGGGGGCTACCGATGAACACGTTCCTGGCGAAAATGGGCCATCCTGGTTTGCGGCTTGCCCTCGCCGTTCTCGGGCTGTCGGCGTGCGCCGAGGAGGTCGGGACACCGCCGCCGGCTGTACCGAGCAGTACGGCTAACGGTGGAGCAGCGGGCACGGCGTGTGGGCAGGATGGCGCCTTGGGCTGCGCACCAGGTTTGGCTCGCCGGGTCCGATGCGAATCCGGCAAGTGGGTCGAATCCGCCGTGTGTAGCACTGGCAGCGCATGCACTGAAACGATGGCGGGCACGACGGTGACAGCGACCCACTGCGCGTGGTCGGCGTTTGACGACCCAGGTCGCGTCATTGCGTGCGCGAAAATGCAACAGTGCGAAAATTCACTATTTGGCATGGAGCGCTGTGCCACCTACCCGAAGCTGATAGCGCCTGGCGTTGCGCACCTCGCCAAAGTCGGCGGCTTCCTCTCCGTTGGCAAAGCCGTCAGCGAGGAGTACCTGATCCCGGCACAACTCAACTGCTTGGCCAACGCAACCTCATGCGACGCCGTCAAGGCCTGTGTCGACGGACCGCTGGGCCCATGCCAGACGAGCACCCAGTCAGGTTGCCAAGGCGCCGTCGGCTGGTGGTGCTCAGACACGCGGAAGTTCATGGATTGCGCCACCGTTGGCATGCAGTGCAGCATGGCCGGCGGCAGCGCCCACTGCGTCCTGCCGTCGTCGCAGTGCAAGCCCGGCGTCAACGGCATCGTTTGCGCTGGCGAGGATGCCCATGTGTGTGTGTCGAAGAGCGGTGTTGAAACCAGCTGGATCTTCCACTGCGGCGCGCTAGGCATGACGTGCGACGCCAACGCCAAGATCGACGACGATGCCCTTGAAGTGTGCCAACCCAAGGTCATCACGCCGTGCGACGCGGCGATCTTCAAGATGCGCTGCGATGGCAATTCGCACGTCCGGTGCAAACACGGTCGCGAAGTCGCACGCGATTGCGGGTGGTCCGGTGAAACCTGCGAGGTTGGCAAAATCAGTACCGACACGCCTCAAGCGAATTGGTGCCAGACTCCGAAATGGCCCGATTGCACAGGTGGCCCGACATGCGACGGCAACAGCCTGGCCTTTTGTTCCCTAGGCAAGCGAGTCAGTGTCGATTGCAAGAAGTTCGGACTCTCGTGCGGCGAGTACAGCGGCCAAGGCGGCAGCGATACGTGCAAGTTCCCATAAGGCCAGTTGCCAGTAGCGAGCGAGCCCGTCGTCACGGGCAGGCGCAGACCGAGCGCCCGAATCGTGTAGCGAAAGATCGTGCGCGGGTGCCAGCGTTCGGTTAGGCGCCGCGACCGTCCGTGCGCAGCCGGCGACACGTTCGGTCGCGCAGGGCGAGGGTCAGTGGTCAAGCCGAAACGCGCGCAATTGTGCACACCGAGGGTCGGCGGTCACGCTAGCACGCGCGCGAACGCGCACACCAAGTTCGCTGCCCGGCTCCAGCACCAGCGGCTGGCCCGGCCAGTCGACGCGCGGGGCATTGCGAATCCCGCGCACATCGCTGACGCCCACGCTCAGGTACGGCTCGCCCATGGTCACGCTCGGATCGCGCGCAAGTGGCACGACTATCACCGCGACCGGCTGCACGACTCGCTACGGTTCAAAGACGTCAAGCCGAAGTCCCGCGACCGCCCGAAAATGCTTCGCGTTCGCAGTCAGCACGGTCAAATCGTGCTCAAGTGCCGTCGCGGCAATCAGTGCGTCGGCCAGTTGCAGGCTATGCGACAGTGCGTAGGCCTCAATGAGGCCCATCGCGCGCTCTGTAATTGCGACCGTGACCGGCATGATAACTGTCGCCGCTTCGGTAAGCCCGACTTTGACGCGCTCCATTTCTCGCTTGTCCCGACAACCTTGGACCAATTCCATGTAGGTGACGGCAGAGATTCGCCAAGGAACCACAGCGCTCAGCCGCCTTGCCGCTGTGCCCGCGCGTCAGCCAAATCAGGACGTCGGTGTCGATAAGCACTGGCTAGCCCTCGCGCAAGGTGCGCGGTGTCCGCAGCTTTCGGGCAAACTCTTGGACATCAGCCACCTCTACCCGATCCGCCCACATCCCGAACAACGCATTGGTTTCAGTCGGAACCGCGAGCGTAGGTTCAGTTTCTTCTTCGATACGCACCGTCACCCGTGCTGACGACGGCGCCGGGAATCGCGCGCGCCAAGCGGCAGGTAGATCCAACAGCGGCACATGCTCGAAGACAACTGTACTCATCGAAATCCCTCGCGGCGGCGACCGCCTGTCCACATCAGCCGCCGACCAACCCGTTGCCGACAGCGCGGGACTCAGAATGCGGCCTCGATCCGACGAAGTCAATCGGCGAACATCACTTGGCTTGCCGGCCCGGTGTGGGGTCGCGCAGTGTCCACGCAGGCTCCCTGCCCGGAGCACACGCTTGCGCGAACCGCCGCGCGAGGCTCTCTGCCCGCTGCACCCGGCCGCGCGAACCGTCCACGGAGGGGTCAACGCCACTTCGCACACCGGCGCAAATCGTGCACGGAGGGTCCTGCCGAATGGCGGTGTGCCAGTTGTCGCGGGCCTTGGCCTCGGCCTTTTCCGCAGCGCCCAGGATCTTGTCAGCGGTCTCGCGGCTGCCATAGGCCTTGGCGTAGTCAACGTGCGCGGCCAAGACGGTCTTGGCCGCAGCATCGCCGGACTCGGGCACACCCTTGGCGATGGCAGCGTTGACCTTGACATAGGCCTTGCGGGGGTCGTCTTCGGCCAGCACGGCGATAGTGGACGGAGCCAACTCGAACACTGCGCGATAGACGTCGCTGTCATACGAGCCGCCCTCGCCAAAGAGCTTGGCCGACAGCACACCGTGGGCCTCTGCAGGTCTTCTTCGCGGGCATCCTGCTCAGCACGGCCGTCGATCGCGGCGTCGTCGTCGGCGATACGCGAGTCGATGTGTTGCTTGAGCGTGACTTGCGGCCCGCCGATCACGGGCTCCAGCGCCTTGGTTTGCAGACTGGCTGGGCGTTGCTGCTGGATGGTCTGGCGGCTGGCAACGGTGGTTTCGGGGGCGGGGCGGAAATGGCGAGGGCGCTTGCAGTTCCTATCCACTTACTCGCTTTGTCGCTATCCTGCAGGTGGAGGCCTGTGATGAAGTCCTATTCCCTGCAACAATTTGGCGCGACCGCGACGCAGATTCGCCTCGTCTTGGGCGCTGGCGAGGACATCACGATGACCGCCGACGGTGAGCCTATTGCCCTGGTCTTACCGGTGCACGGCGACCTCGACGTGCTGCGAAAGGCCGTGCTCCGCGCCCGTGCCGCCGTTGCCATCGATGCCATTCGAGAAGACGCGGCACAGCGCGGCCTAGACAAGTTGACCGACCAAGAAATCGACGACATCATCAGCGAAGTGCGCACCGGTGCAGGGTAGCGGTGCCGCGATGGGTTATCGACACCAACGTCGTAGTCTCCGGCTTGCTCAACCCGGCAGGACCGCCAGGTCGCATTATCGACGCGTGGCAAGCTGGCCGCCTGGTCATGGTCGTAGACGACCGAATCCTGCGTGAATACGGCGATGTCCTGACGCGAAGCCGGTTGCGACTCGACCCGGTGAGGGTCGCTGGCGTCTTGGCGCTGGCCCACAATGGTGGCGAGCATGTTGTCACCGCGGGGATCCAACTGCCCTTTGTGCTGCCTGATCCCAAGGACGTGTGCTTCGCGGAAGTCGCGGTGATTGCAAGAGTGGCGGCGCTTGTTACCGGGAATCTGAAACACTTCGCGGTGATGCGCGACGTTGGGCCGATCTCTGTGCTATCGCCATTTGAGGCGGTACAGGTGCTGGACGCGCTGGTGTAGCTTTATCGTGTCCATCGACATCAGGTTCGCGACCGCTGTAAGCCGCCGCCGAGCACCTCGCGGACGACGGCTTCGATCGCCAGGTCGCCACGGCTGTCGAGGTGGACTTGCCGCAATGGATACGCCGGGTTGCTGCTTGCTAGGTTCAGAACCCGTGCTTCGCGTGCATCGAGGCTGATGCCTGTGGCTTTCTTCACGACCCAAGATGACAGGCCGCTAGCGTCGGTTTCCCGTACCAACACGAGTTTGCCCAGCCAATCGATGTCAGCAAACTGCTCGGAAAATAGACACCAATCGCCGTCGCTCAGGTGCGGTGTCATCGAGTCGCCGCGGATCTGCGCAAGAAACATGCCAGTTTCGGTGGGATGCCGGCCGGTTGGCGGCAACGCCCAGGCGACGGCTAGAGGCTCCGGCCTTGCGCGACCGGTCCCAGCCCGCGGTTGAACATCGAATACTGGGATGGCGTCGGCGGTCTCAGCCGGAACACGGCGCCAACCAGCTTGAGCCAGGCCATGAAGCGGGCCGCGGGGCCTGGCGGTTGTTGAGGCGTCGGGATCGGCAACTGTGGCCAGCAAGTCGGCGGGCGACACGGCGAGCGCAACGGCGAACCGCCAAACCGTCGATAGCCGGAAGTCATGGTTACCTGCTTCAAATTTCGCAATGGCCTTTTGCGACACCGCCATCCGGGACGCCAAGACCTCCTGGGTCCAGCCATTGCGGGTTCGCAAAATCGCAACCGCGCGGCCTACTTGACGAATAAAGGGCTGGGCAAGGTTGGAACTGTCCATCGCAGCAGCGTCGCGACAAGGTGAAATCTTCACAACCTACCGGTGTGTGGATATACAGTTCGGCGTTTGTGTTCATTATTTTACGCACTAACCCAGGGTTATCGCAAACTCCATAACCCTATGATGACTGGTTAACCAACCATGTTTGTTTAGGATAATTCACCGGACCCATGCGCTTGCCTCGCAGAAGACGGTCGACTGCCATTGGTGACGTCTGTCTGGTGGCTCTGTTCGGGCTGGGCGCGTCGCCGATGCGGCGACCGGTGCGCATCGCCTCGACTGGTGCCGTGCATCGTCAGCAGCGCGATGGCAGCCTGCAATTTCGGGCCGAACGTGCCAGCCGGCGTGCCAACCGGTGCCTTCGCGCGTGTCGTCTTGCGACATTTTGGGCACTTGCCCGCCAGCAGCACGATACGCTGGGTATGGTGATGGACCTCAATGTCGACCACGTCGCGCTCAAAACCGGCACCAACCAAGTCGTCCGCCGTCAACGCGGTGCCGCAATGCTCACAACTGCAAGGAATAATGTGCTGGGTCTTGTCCGGCGTCGCCGCCAACCTTCGAAATTTGCCCAAGCGGCCAGGCTGAGCGCCCGGTTTCTTGCCCGTCGGTGGTTTGGGCGGCGGCGCTTTGAACGGCGAATCGGTAGAAGGCGGACGGCTACTGTTGCTCGAATCCAGCCCAAGCCGCGCCTTAAGTTCCTTGACTTCGGCGCGCAGCGCGGCAGATTCGGCCAAAGCAGCCACGAGCAACCGCTCCAGCTCAGCCACCCGCTCTGTCAGTTTCGTTGCCGTTTCCACCGTTCGCTACCAACCGCCGCCGGATTGAGCCAGCGGTGGCCGCAGCTTGGCGCTGATAATCAGACTGTCAACTTTTTAGGCGTAGTTTTGGGGGGCGTGAATGGTTACCGATTTTGTTTGCGCCCGTTTGCTTGCTGTGTGGGTCGCTAAGCTCGCGTCTATTCAGCCGACTCGCCGCTCCGACCCAGACGAGCGTCTTCGAGTTAATTGTGCTGGGGCCCTAAACCGCCGACGGACCGCGCAATTGCAACCAAAGTTGTTCAGCTCTGACGGCTAGCGATTCGGTGTCGTGGACATACTCAGCGTGGAGTTGTTCAAGAATATCAAAAGATTGCTCCGAAACGGCCTCGCGCTCGCCCACCACCGCTTGCAGCTTACCTTCGATTTCTTCCTGCATGACCAGGCAATTGTGGTCAATCGCGGCGTACTGCTCAGGTCGCGGTTTCGGTTTGCGGCGACCGCCGAGCTGAATTTCCAGACTTTGCCGCCAGCCAACCAACTCGTCGATAGCGGCGCGCGTCATGCCTGGCAGTCCAGCCAGCCGGGTGCGATCGACATCGGCTGCCGTCACCATCCCGCGAATCAACAGGGATCGCAACCGCTCGACGGTGATCGCCGCTGGCAGACTGGCGTCTTCGAGAAACGCTTGTTCCAGCTGCGGACGCACCGTTTCGTCCAGATTGTCATGGGCCAAACGCTCCAGTTCAACCAGCCGGTAGCGCACGATGGCTTCGTGTTGCTCGCAAAACTGGGCAAAAGCCTCCAGCAGTTGCCGGTCGAGGTTGCGCCGTTGATGGGCCATCGCTTGCCAGTGATCGGCGCCGACCAGCACCCGCCTGTGCAGGGATTCGATGATGGCAATGCGTCGCAACCACGGTTGCCGGTGCAGGCGGTCCCAAATCTTGCCTAGGGTCCAAACCAGCACGCCGACCGTTGCCAATGTCAAGGCGTGGCGTAGGTCCTGAAAAGTCAGCATCGCCGACCCACCCACTACAGCCAGCCCACCGACGCCTTGGACATGCCAACTCGGTTGATGCGGTGGCGGGTCCGCGTTGGCGACGCGCCGGGCCATCTGCATGGCAAAGCTCAGGCAGTCGGGGTTGTGTAAGCTCGAAGGCTCCGGTGGGCTGGGGACTTGAGCCATAGCCAACCGCTGTGCAAACACCTCGTCCATGCGCGGCGCCCACGAGGACACATAGTGCTCGCCGTCCTCGTGCAGGAAATAAGCATAGTGAAGCGTGGCTTCGATCAAGCACCACGGACACCGCGACAGCGACGTCGGCACTCGGTGCATGGGTTCGGTCCCGCAGGGCTGCAGGTCCGCGGCCATCTCCTCGAGTTGTTGGGCCCATTCGACCGCAGTGGGTCGACCGCCGTCGACACCTTCATCGGCAAACGCCAGGTCAAACATGGCGCGGACACTGCCGGGCACCGAGCCAATCGGGACTAAGTGCTTGAGGCGCTGCGTTAATTCTGGGTAATCGTAGGCGCAAGTTGCGATGGCCGCGCCCATGTCGCCACTGGCACCGCCCGAAAAGGGGTGCCGACCCATGAACAACAGTTTGAACAACAGCACCGCCAACCCAAAGGCGTCGTGATTGGCGGTGCGCAACGCCCCGCGAAAATCAGCGCCTTGCAGCTCGGGCGGAGTGTAATCGACCACACCGACGCCGGTTAGATAAGTCGTGTCGCCAAACTGAATCTGAAACGAATCGCAGTCAACCAGCCGCAAGGTGCCGTCGCCCGCCACCAGGACGTTGCGCTCGTTCACATCGCCGACGACCACGCCATGCTGGTGCAACGACGCAAAAATGTGGGCGCAACTCTGGGCTGCCCGCGCCAGCGATTCCCACGTCGCCCGCGGATAGGTTTGCTTGCGCTGTTCGGGGTTGTACAACTCGTGGACCGGATGCTGGTCGGCGAGTCGTTGCATCAAGAAACCGCGCAGCCGCCCCGTTTCATCGCTGATCAGGCGCTCGGGCCATGTGCAGTTGTCGGCAAGCTCAGGCGCTTGCTCGAACAGAGTCACCATGCAGCGCAGTTTTTGGCAACGCTCTTCGTCCGGCGCTGTCGAGTAGATTTTAGCCGCTAAGTGAGGCTGCCCCGCGACAGCGAGCACCGTACCTTCACCACCGCGGCCGATTTCCTCATCCAAATGCAGCCACTGGCGGCCGTCATGGACCCGCATGGGCGGCCCCAACAGCCTGAACGCCAGCGGAGCTGGCGGGTCGCGGGGCCGGCGTGCGCAGCGCAAAGATCAGCGACACGTCGTCGTCGGTGCGATCGGTGACGCGCGGCGACCGCAGCATGGCCATGAAGTGCGGATGCAAGGCCTGCACCTCGCAAGCGGCCAGTTCGCGGGCGATGCCGTCAAAAAAGGGCCCAAACGGCAAGCGGTTGACCAAGTCCAGCGCCAGCGGCACCAGACCGTCCGACATCAAGACGATGGCGGTGGCCGACCCCGTCACTTGTGCCGACCACCGCACGCTGTCGTCGGTCAAGAAATAGGTCGAATTCGCGTATTCGCCGGTAACCGGCCACGCAAGGGCGTGCCACTCGGTGGCGGCAGCGCAGCTCGGGCTGACCACGATCGCACCATCGCCAATATGCAGAAGCCACGTCCATGTCGGCGCCGCCACCACCACCGACAGGGTCGTCGCCAACTGCCGCAAGTCGGCAGCCAAATGACTCGCCTCCGCTTTGAGTCGCTTGACCGCCGCTGCCACGATCCGCTCGCCGTGCAGGGCCGGTTTGGCGACCATTTCGCTCTTGCGCAGCGCTTTGCAGGTCGCCCGCAGCGCTTCGTCGACGGCGGCGCGCGCACCTTGCCCTCCAAACTGGGCCGAACCGGCGCCATCGGCCACCAGCGCGACGCAGTAGGTCTGGCCATGGGCAGTGATTTCGGTCCACCGCAGCGCATCAGCGCATTCACCCCCAAGTTTGCGCGACCCTGCGACCTGTCCCGCCAGCACCTTCCAGTGGTTTTCGGCACTATCGGCGCTCACTGACCCCGATGGTGGCACCGTCACCGCAAGCGGCACCAGCGCGGCAATCGGCGTCGACGGCGTGAGCAGTGAAATCGTTCGCACGGACGCAGCCGTTCGCACGGTGCTCATACGCAACCGTGCGCTGCGCCGATTCTGAAGGCCTTTAGTGGGTATCCGGTGCTCATCGGCCGTCAAGGTCGCCTGCATACTGAGAAAAAAGGATTGCGGACGGCTAATTTCGCGATCGCGGGCCCAACTCGCCTTATATTTTCGCCCAACCTTCTGGGTTTGTTGGATTTTGCAACGGAACTTCATCGCTAATCCCCGAATGCGACACCGACTTGAGCGAATTGGACAGCCACTGGAACATTTCGCGAAACATCAGACCCCGCAGTTGCAAGGGCTCCCGCACTGAAATCTGGCGCAAGACGTCAAAATTCGCCTCGCCGACGCCGACGGCAAAAAACGCGGCTTGCTTACTGGTTTCCGTCTCGTGCACCGCCACGCACGCCGGGTGCCAATCGTCGTTGGGTTCGCCGTCTGTCAGCAGAAATACCCATGGTCGGTAGTAGGCAACCCCATTGTCGCGGTACACCTGCTTGCGCGCCCGCACCAAGTCGAGCGCCATGTGCACCGCCGCACCCATCGGCGTCAAGCCGTCCGCTTGCAGACGCGGGGGTTCAAAGTGCTCGACAGCGGCGAAATCGGTGGCCAATTTAGTCGAACCGCCAAAGGTAATGATGGCCAGTTCGACGCGCTTGCGGGCCAAAGGGTCGGTACCGAGTTCATCGCGAAATTGTTGCAGGCCGCGCTGCAGCTCTTGCAAGCGGGTGCCGGCCATCGACGCGGAGGTGTCGAGGACCAGCACGCACGGGCAGCGCGGCTCTGGGTTCGCGGCAAATTCGACAGCGCCAAAGGGCAGATTGTTGGGCATGGACGACCTTGGGGCGCGCTACCGCTGGTGCTGCGCGCGTTATTACGCTAAAGGCAGGCAGGGCAAAGGTCAAGCAAACTAAAAGACACCGGCATTAGGCTGGCGTCGGCTGCGGGGATTGCGCGGCCGCCCTTAGGGCTCGTGCACGAATAGCTCGATCGATCCCCGATTGGAACGGAGCGTGCAGGCCGCGATCCCGCGCTTTGGGCGCATCTCGGCGTCAATGCGTCACTTTTCTGTCCGAGACGTACGAGAGTACGCCCCGGACAGAAAAGCTCCTTGCTTCTTGTCGAGCGACAGCGAGCGACAG
>SHZD01000213.1 GCA_009692465.1 Myxococcales bacterium | reverse complement strand
AATCTGCTGCGGGCAAAGAGGCGAGTTTTCAAGAAAAACTCATTGAACGCTACCTCAAATTTCACACCAATCGCTTGTTCGCAGGCATGGATAACGTGCAGTTTCATGATCCGCGGCCGGCAGAAATTCCGCAGCCCGATGCCGGTTTGGTGCGCAAGGCCGCCCATCGCTTGGGCCGCGCCGACAGGCCGGTGGTGGTCATCGGTTCAGGGGCGATGCAGTGCCCGCAGCAAGCCCAGCAACTGGCGGATGCCGTTGAAAAGCTGGGGATTCCGACCTTTCTGTCGGGTAGCGCCCGCGGTCTGCTGGGGGCGCACAATCCCCTGCAATTGCGCCATGGTCGGCGCAATGCGCTCAAGAAGGCCGATGTGGTGATCTTGGCCGGCGTGCCGTGCGATTTTCGTCTGGACTACGGCAAACACATTTCGCGCAAGAGCTATTTGATTGCCGCCAACCGCTGTTACGCGGATTTGGTGCTCAACCGCAGCCCCGACTTGGCGGTCTACGCCGATCCGGCTCGGCTGCTGCAGGGGATGGCGGCCAAGCCACCGGACGCAACGCGCTGGGCCGGTTGGCTTAGTGAGTTACGAGCCGCTGACAACGATCGCGATGCCCAAATTGCCAGAGATTGCGCAGAGCCCGCCGACGAATTCTGCAACCCGCTGACGGTGTGCAGCCAGCTCGAAGCCCTGCTGCCCGACGACTCGGTGCTGGTGGCCGACGGCGGCGATTTTGTCGCCACTGCCAGCTATATTGTCCGCCCGCGGCGGCGGCTCAGTTGGCTCGATCCGGGCGTATTTGGGACCTTGGGCGTCGGCGGCGGCTTTGCGATTGGCGCTCAATGCGTGCGCCCCGATGCCCAAGTATGGATTATCTATGGTGACGGCTCGCTGGGGTACTCGCTGGCCGAATTCGACACCTATGTGCGCCACAAGCTGCCGGTGATTGCGTTGGTCGGCGTCGATGCGTCGTGGATGCAGATCGCCCGTGAACAAGTTGAAGTTCTTGGTGATTCTTGTGGGACGGACCTGCTGCGCACCAGCTACCACAAGGCGGCCGAAGGTCTGGGCGGAGTGGGTTTCGAAGTCACCGATCCCAGTCAATTGCCAGACGTTTTTGCCAAGGCCCAAGAAGCCAGTCGCAGTGGCAAGCCGGTGCTGATCAACGCCCAGATTGGCCGGACCCAGTTTCGCAAAGGCTCCATATCTATTTAGGTTTCACTTTCGGGCTGCAGTGTTCGTGCCCCCAAGCTGCCCGCATACGGATCGATGACTCCATCCCAATTGTCCCTAGTTTTGCCGCGGGTCGTGATCACTGGCGGCGCCGGCTTTGTCGGGGCGTCGCTGTGCGAGCGCTTCTTGGCTGACGGCTGGCAGGTGTTGGCCATCGACAACTTGTGTACGGGCCGGCACAGCAACATAGCTCATCTATTGGATAATCCGAACTTTGAGCTGCGCATTGCCGACGTCACCGAGCCGTTTAGCGTGGCCGGGCCGGTGGCTGCAGTGTTGCACTTTGCCTCGCCGGCTTCGCCGCTGGACTACATGGCGATGCCCATCCAGACGCTCAAGACCTGCGCCCACGGCACTTTCAACGGCTTGGAGGTGGCCCGCGAGAAAAACGCCAAGTTTTTGATGGCTTCGACCTCTGAGATCTATGGTGACCCGTTGGAGCACCCGCAGCGCGAGGACTATTGGGGCAACGTGTCGTCGACCGGGCCGCGCAGCGTCTATGACGAGGCCAAGCGCTACTCGGAGGCGGCGACCATGGCCTACCAGCGTACGTATGGCGTCGACACCCGGATTATTCGCATTTTCAATACCTACGGCCCGCGAATGAAGCCGCGCGATGGGCGGGTGATTACCGCGTTCTTGGTCCAATCGCTGTTAGGTGAGCCGTTTACGGTATTTGGCGACGGCCGCCAGACGCGCTCGTTTTGCTACGTCGACGACTTGGTGGACGGGGTGGTCAAGGTACTGCACAGCGGTGACCATTTGCCGTACAACCTCGGAAATCCAGTTGAAGTCACCATCTTAGAACTTATCGATCAGGTTCAGCAGTTGGTGGGCCCGCAGCAGGTGACGTTCCTGCCGTTGCCACAGGACGACCCGACTCGGCGCCAACCCGATATCAGCCGCGCTCGCAGTCACTTGGGCTGGGAGCCTAAAATCAGCTTGCAAAAAGGGCTGGTGCGCACGCTGGCTGGGTTGCGGGCGACATTGGCGGCAGCGGCCAGTCCGCGCTAGGAGCCTGTCGGAAATCAATCGGTTATGAAATATCTTTGTGGTTATACACAACGAATCTATTGCGATCCGGCGGCCTCCTAGCTTCTCAGATATTCTCAACTGTCCAAGAACTGCCCGGAGTGAATCCGTGCAGTTTCGGACAATTGCCGCCGGCTAGCCAGACGGCGCTAGGAGCGAGTCGGAATACTCCGACACGCTCCTAGGCGTAATCGCCCAGTCCGAATCTAAATTATTACTAGAGCCCGAAACCACATGCACAGAATCCTGATCCTCGATTTCGGCTCGCAAACCACGATGCTGATCGCGCGGCGCATCCGCGAATTGCAGGTGTACTGCGAAATTTGGCCGTGCACTCAGTCGGTTGAGGCCATGCGGCACTGGCAACCCAGTGGCATTGTGCTGTCGGGCGGTCCGGCCTCGGTGTATGACGCCGATGCGCCGCCGTGCCCCGACGTGTTTGGCTTGGGCGTGCCTGTGCTCGGCATTTGCTACGGCATGCAAGCGATGGCGCGGCAACTGGGCGGCGCGGTGGCCGCGGGCACCACCCGCGAGTTTGGCCATGCCCAACTGCGGCTAACGCCAGAGCAAAGCCCGTTTTTGCACGGCATCGACGCTGACGCCCCGGTGTGGATGAGCCACGGCGACCACGTCACCCTGCTACCGCCCGGTTTTGTGGCGCTGGCGCACAGTCGCGACGGGGCGCTGGCGGCGATGGGCCATGCCGAAAAGCACTTGTACGGCGTGCAGTTTCACCCTGAAGTCGTCCATACCCGCCAGGGCCTACAGTTGCTGCAGGGCTTTGTGCGCAGCATTTGCGCCTGTCCGCCGCAGTGGACGATGGCCAGCTTTGTCCAAACGGCGGTGGCGGCGATCCGGGCTCAGGTCGGCGCGGGGCACGTGCTGTGTGCGCTGTCTGGCGGCGTCGATTCCAGTGTGACGGCAGCGTTGCTGCAGCGCGCGATAGGTCCTCAATTGCATTGCGTGTTTGTCGACAATGGCTTGCTGCGCCAAGGCGAAGCCGCCGATGTGGAGCGCATTTTGGGCGCCGGTTTGGGCATCGAATTGCACACTGCCAAAGCCGGCGATCGTTTTTTGGCAGCGCTGTCCGGGATCAGCGAGCCTGAGGCGAAACGCAAAATTATCGGCGGCTTGTTTATCGACGTCTTTGAAGCGGCGCTGGTCGAGTTGGGTCGGCCGTGCGCTTTTTTGGCCCAAGGTACGTTGTACCCCGATGTGATTGAGTCGCATTCGTTTCGCGGACCGTCGGCGACGATCAAGTCACACCACAATGTCGGCGGCCTGCCGACGCGTCTGCGTATGCAACTTGTTGAACCGCTAAGAGAACTATTCAAAGATGAAGTGCGCGTGCTCGGCCGCGAATTGGGGCTGCCGGCCAGTTTGGTGCAGCGGCAGCCGTTTCCGGGGCCGGGTTTAGCGGTGCGGGTGGTCGGCGAGGTGACCCCGCAGCGGGTCAAACTGCTGCAGTCCGCCGATGCCATCGTTCGCCAAGAAATCGAAGGCTGGGCGGGTCATGTAGATTTGTGGCAGTATTTCGCAGCGTTGTTGCCGGTGCAATCGGTAGGGGTGATGGGCGATGCGCGGACCTATGAGTCCACTTGTGCGGTGCGCGCGGTGACTTCGACCGACGGCATGACCGCTGACTGGGCCGATATTCCGCGGGCGGTGCTGGCGCGGATTTCTGGGCGGATCATCAACGAAGTCCGGGGCATCAATCGGGTGGTCTACGACATTTCTTCCAAGCCACCGGCGACGATTGAGTGGGAATAGGCGACGGTGCGCGCTTGGAGGGTCGCGCACTCGCGGCTTTGCCAGCCGACTCGCCGCTCCGATCTGTATGCAGATCGGTAAAGTAATTCATGTATTTGCTCTAACCGCCGACGCTTGCTTGGTGGGTCGCAAGCTCGCGGCGGTGCCAGCCGCCTGCACGCCCCGATCTGGCCGCGGATGGGTCGAAAGATCTCTGCGCACGGTCTTACAGCACCATCGGGTTGTCCAACCATATGGTTTTGTAGCGGATTGTCGACACTAGTACCACAAACCCGAAGTTTGCAGCGAGTTCAAGGTTGCCGCAGTTTGTGCTACTAGCCTGTTTCGTTTGTCAAAGGGGGCGCGCCGCCCCCTGCGACCCCTGCGGCTGTCTGCATCCGCAGCCAGCAGTACCACGGCCGCAGTTCGCAGCGGTAACCCGCCGCGAACTTGGGAACCGTGGTACTAGACTCGAAATCGCCGGCGCTGACATTGCCGCCATGGCACCAAGGCCAATTTGTGGCGGTCTTGGCGAAGAATCGTAGACTTGCGCGGTAGCTGAGCCACTCGGCCGCTGTACGGACACCTTGACCCGTCTAACTTGCCATTGTTGCATCCATTCTTGTCAGCGACTGTCGGCGGCCGCAGTCTGGGTTGTGGTGGCGCTCGCCCCGCTGGTGGTTCTCGCGACCGCCAACTCGGCTGTGGCCACGCCGGCTTCACCGTCCGGTGGGTGCCCCCAACCGCCTAATAGTTTGCTGATTAACGAGATTTCCGTCGGGTCTGTGCTGGCGCCACGTTGGTTTGAATTGGTCAATCCCGGTAAATACACGCTGTCACTCAAAAATGTGTTTGCCGTTGTCACTCCGATCATCGGCAGCAAGCCGTCGACCAATCCCGACGACGTCAAGATTTACGATTTAGGCGCTATTTTGGCTGAATTGCCGGCCGGCGAGGCGGTTGCACTCGGTTTTGTGCCGCCCAACGTCAGTACCGCCAACGCCTTGCTCAAGACCAAGATTGTAGAAATTGGCCCAGATTTCGTGCTGCCCTGTGGCGCCAAGCTGACCATCGACGGGCCCAACGGCATGGTCGATGCCGTCAGCTGGGACTTGTGCGGGACCAAAGAGTACAAGGGGATCTGGGGCCTAGACCCGAGCCAAGCGGACATTTGCACCAACGATGATCTCAAAATGTGGTGCCAGCCCAAGGGCGACGTGGTTGAACTGGGCACCCCCGGCAAGGTCAATATGGCTTGCGATCTGGATGCCGATAGCTATCCCTCGGTGGCCGCCGCTGGGGCAGCCGCGGACTGCGACGACTTGAACAAGCAGGTTTTCCCGGGGGCGATCGAGGTATGCAACGGCATAGACGACGACTGCAATGGCCAAACCGACGAAGGGCTGGCCGCGCTGCCTGGCACCTGTTTGGCCAAAGGCGTGTGCATCAACCCGTTGCCCGATGGCAAGCCGGTTGCCCACTGCGACGGCGTCGGTGGTTTCAGCTGCACTTACCCTTATGGCTATGAAAGCGTAAATGAAACGCTGTGCGACGGCTTTGACAACGACTGCGACGGCCTGACCGACGAAGGCTTGACCAACGCCTGTAGCAAGTGCGGCAGTGTACCGCTTGAAACCTGCAATGGCGCCGACGACGACTGCGACGGCCAGACCGACGATGTCGCCGACTTGCCGCAAACGTGCACCAGCACCGGCGTATGCAGCGCCGCCAAGTCCGTGTGCCTGGCCGGTCAAATCAGCTGTGTGATGCCGCTCAACCACCAAGCCACCGAAACCCTGTGTGACGGCATGGACAACGACTGCGACGGCGATACCGACGAAGAACTGGGCAAAGACACCCCGTGCACCAAAGGCACCGGCGTGTGTACTGGGGCTGGCATCCGCAAATGCAGCAGCAGCGGTAAAGTCGTGTGCGAAGCGGAAGAGCGCAACACGCCCGTAGCTGAGTTGTGCGGCGACGGCTTGGACAACAATTGCGACGGTCAAACCGACGAGGGTTTTGCCGTCGGCGCGCAATGCGAGGCCGGCAAAGGCATTTGTCGGGTAGTCGGCAAGCGCGTGTGCGGCAGCGATACGAAAAAGGCGGTGTGCAATGTGGCCCCACTGGTCGTGGCCGTCGAGGAGCGCTGCGGCAATGCCTTGGACGACGATTGCGACGGCCAGACCGATGAACCGACCTGCGAAAAGGCGGATGACGGTGCGGTGTTCACTTGTCAGGCCCGACCGTTTGGCTCGGCACCCAACGCGGCGGGTCTGCTCGGGTTGGTCATAGCCGTTACTGCACTGGTGATGCGCCGGCAGCGGCTTGCAATGGCACAGTTTTAGAGCACCGATCAGATTCCATCTGATTGGGTGCTCACTGCTTGTTGCGTGGGTCGCGAGCGATCGGCACTTGTTCACTTGCCTGCGGGTTGGCGTCTCGCCGCTCCATTTTGCAACGGAAACCAATGGCATTTTGGTGTCGGATTACTCAGTTTTGACCACAGAGTGCACAGGGCGCGGCTTGCCATGGCAGCAATAGGTTTGGTGCTTTAGGGCGTGGCTCAGTTCGCTGTTGCAGCCAACCACAGGTCGCCAGTATGCTGTGGGCGATGTGGTGGCCTCATTTGCAGACTAATCCAATGAAATTACACGCAATCTCTCGGTCGGCGACTTGGGTTCAGCGCTCGGTTTTTTGGATCCGGCGCTCAGATTTTTGGATTCGGCGCTCGGTTTTGTTGGCTGTGGCAGCTTGGGTCGCCTTTCTGGGTCAGGGCTGCTCAGAAGCGGTCCCAGCAGCGGTCCCGGCAGACGCTCAGCCCGAAGCGGCGACCGGCGACGCGGTAGTGGATTCAGGCAGTGCGGATAGCGCAGGCCGTCCGCTAATCCCAGATGGCGGTAGCATCACAGTCGAAGTCGATGGCACCGTCGGCCCGTGGGCCCAAGCCTGCTTGCAGGCGCCAACCCTATGCGACGACAGCAATCCGTGCACCATCGACGGTTGCGACCCCATCGCCGGTTGCACCACCCAGGTCAAGGCCTGCGTCGATGATGATGCCTGTACCTTGGACAAATGCGACGTAAAAACAGGCGATTGCAGCCACGCGATCGATGCCTGCGAGGACAATAACGCTTGCACCACTGGCGCCTGCGCGGTCGGCGTCGGTTGCACCTTTATCGCGGTCAATTGCAGCGACGGCGCAGCCTGCACTTTGGACGGTTGTTCACCGCAAACAGGCTGCAGTCACGCCGCGGTCGACTGCAACGACGGCAAGACCTGCACAGTTGACTATTGCGACTCGCAAAAGGGCTGCGTAAATACCGCGCCACTCGGGGCCAAATGCTGCGAAATTGCCAATGATTGCGATGATAGCGACGCCTGTACTGCCCACATGTGTCTGGCGGGCGTGTGCTCCACGGTGCCGCTGATCGGCTGCTGCAAAAAGGCCGCCGACTGCGACGACGACAACGCCTGCACCCAAGATCAGTGCGCGGTGGCAACGGGGCAATGCAAGCACACGGCCAAACAGACCCTGGGTTGTTGCGCCAGCGACATCGACTGTGATGACGCCACCCTGTGCACCGCCGACAAGTGCGTCAACAACGTATGCGGTCACGAACCGACCTGTTGCACCGTCGCTGCAGATTGCGCTGGCACCGTCAGCGGCGTGCTGGCCTGTGCCGACGCCACCTGCACTACCGCTGGCTGTAGCAGTGTCGCCAAAATCGATCCCGTCACCAAGAGTGCGCCCTCCAGCTGTTGTACGCCGCAAATCGCCATGACGGGCTTTGAGACCACCGACAGTTGGCAGCCCAGCTTGGTGGCCAGCCAATATGGCCAATGGCAGCTGCTGCCCACCGTCGGCAAGACTGGTGTGGGCGCTCAATTCCTGCCCGTGCTCGGCGGCGTTCCCGGCGGCGGCAGTGTCGCCCAACTGCGCATGCCTCAAGTGACATTGCCGATCGGCGTCGATGTTAAGCTCAAGTTTTCGCTCAAGGGCCAAGTCCAGCCTGGGGATTCCTTTCGGCTGCGCGCGACCACCAGCGTCGGTTCGTGGTGGATTTGGCAAGGCGGCGCCAATCCCACGGTGTGGAGTACCTCTACCGTCGACCTCACCGCACTGGCAGCGCGCGCAGCGACCCACAAGGTCAAGTTGACCTGGGAGTTGCTCAACGGCAAGGGCAGCCCGGTCGGCTTGTTTCTCGACGACATCGCCATTACCAGCATCTGCAAAGCCAAGGCATGCGTCATTGATGTGCAATGCAATGATAATTTTGGATTTTCGGCCGAAGCGTGCGTCGGCGGAACCTGCACTTACACCCAAGGCAAGGAGTACTGCGAAGTCGACGTCAGTGTCTGCAACGACAACAATGCATGCACTTCGGATTACTGTAGTAATTTTAGTTGCTACCACAGCAAGATCTTTAACTGCTGTCTGAAAATCGAGGACTGCAACGACAACAAAGTGTGCACCACCGAAGTGTGTATCAACAATTCTTGCCAGTTCACCACCATCGGCCCCGACAAGTGCTGCGAAAAGGACCTCGATTGCAACGACAACAAGGTATGCACCAAGGACTTTTGCCCCCAGATCGGCTTAGCCTGCGCCCACACCAAGACCGCAGCGGACTGCTGCGACAAATTGGGCGACTGCGACGATGGCAACCCCTGCAGCAGCGAAATTTGTACAAAAAATGTGTGCGGCTTCAAGAACATCTGCTGCAAAGAGGCGCTAGACTGCGACGACGGCGATCCGATTTGCACCAACGAAAGCTGCGTCAATGGCCTGTGCCAGTGGACCAAGCTGGTCAAACCCGGATGCTGCGACCCGATTTTGCAACAAGCCGATTTTGAGTCCGGCTTGCCGGCGTGGATGCAATTGACCGGCACCAGCGCCACCGTCAAATGGCAATTGGTCACCAGCAAGGAAGCCAAAAGCGGTTCCACCGCGCTGTATTACGGCGATGTGGCCAAGGGCAACTTTGACGACGGCACCATCCATAGCGGCACGGTGAGTTCGAAAGAAGCGTTGACCATGCCCAAAGGGGCGTTGATTAAGTTCAGCTTTTGGCTGTGGATGGATACGGAAGGCGGCGGCTACGACGAATTCAAGGTCAACGTCATCTCGCCGCAAGGCAAGAAAGCGGCGTTTGTTAAATCCACGGACCCCAAGTGGGTCAGCAGTCAGTGGATGCAAATCGAAGTCGATTTATCCGCTTATGCGGGCATGGCCATCTCGGTGGAACTGGATTTCAACACCGTCGACCAGATTGGCAACCAGGGCAAAGGCGTCTATGTCGACGATTGGCTGTTGTCGCGGACTTGCGACTGAGCAACGGTCCCAGAATCAGTGATTCTCGGACCGGTTCCGTTTGCTTGCTTTGTGGGTCGCTAAGGAACTGTCCCAAAATAAGTCATTGTGGGACTGGTTCCGTTTGCTTGCTTTGTGGGTCGCTAGGGAACTGTCCCAAAATAAGTCATTGTGGGACTGGTTCCGTTTGCTTGCTTTGTGGGTCGCTAAGCTCGCGTCCTCAATGGCCGACTCGCCGCTCCTGTGTTGCCCAGATCGATCGAGTTATTGGAGGACAGTTCCTAAGCGCGCGTCCTCAAAGGCCGACCCACCGCTTCTGGGGTCCGCAAGTCGAACGAGTCATTTGGGGACAGAGCCTAATCCAGTTGATTTAGCGCAATCGGGTCAAGTTTCCCTCGCGTTGCCCAAATTCACCACCGAAATTCCCCGCGGCCCCCGATTCGGGATGCCAGTGCCCTGTCGCTCGCTGTCGCTCGCT
>SHZD01000019.1 GCA_009692465.1 Myxococcales bacterium | reverse complement strand
GACCATGCCACGGTGGATAATTACTACCCGGTCGCAGATCTGCCGCACTTCGGCCAGATTGTGACTCGACAGGATGATGGTGTGTGACTTGCCAAGCTCACGAATCAGATTGCGAATTTCGATGATCTGGTTCGGATCGAGACCTGAAGTTGGCTCGTCGAGAATCAGCACTTTGGGATTGTGAATCATCGCTTGGGCCAGACCGACGCGCTGGCGATAGCCCTTGGACAGCATGGCGATCTGAAAACCCGTGTACTCGATGAGGCCAACCATACGGATCACATCGGCGACGCGCTTTTTCAATTCTGCGCCTTTGAAGCCGCGCATGGCGCCCACATAGGCCAGGTAGTCGTAGACGACCATGTCCGTGTACAACGGCGTCGACTCGGGCAAATACCCCAACATCGCTCGCACTTTAACTGGCTCGGCGGCCGCGTCCACCCCTTGAACCGCGACATCGCCAGACGTCGCTGCCAAATACGTGGTCAGAATTTTCATTGTCGTCGACTTGCCGGCGCCGTTTGGTCCCAGTAAACCTAAGATCTCACCGGAGTGCACATCAAACGATACACCGCCCAGAGCCGTTTTCGTCGCGTACTCTTTGACGAGGTTGCGCACGCACACTACTGTGCCGTCTGCCATTGACTTCCTCATTTGCCACTATGTCAGCGGCGGGGTCCGAATCGGATGCGGGGGTCTGCTTGTCGCGGCTTTGGCCCGTGCCCCTGTTGACGCAAGCGCGCGAAGGTTAGGATGGCACTGGTGGGTGTCAAGGCCGCACAGGCGACGGCGAACGGAGGGCTCGGTGGTTAGAACTAGTTTTCAAGTGGGGCCCAAAACTAGGCGTACTTTTAGAGCTTTACTTGCGTTTTCGCTCGCGATTGGCGTCTTCGGCCCCGCGCACGCGCTCTCTCAAACACAGCGTGTGGTGCCCTATTCGCAGCCGCTAGCGGTCATTATTTCACCCAGCGCGCAAGCGGCACCCGAAGTGAACGCGGTCCATAACCTCATGGTGCCATTGGCCAAAGCCTTCAAAAAGCGCAAGTTTGCCAGTGTTTGCCGCGAGAGCGAAGCCGTATACGCGGCACTGATGGCCCAAGCGGCACCCTTATTTTTCGGTCCGGATCGAAAAAAAGCCGAGCCCGTTGCGATTGAGCGTTTCTTAGACCGTCATGTTCGCACCAAGGTCGCCAGTCTCGAGATCATTGACGAGGGGTTTGCCCCAGCGCCAGCTTGGCGCAGCATGATTGCTGCAGCGTGTATTTCGGCGGATCAGGCGGCCGTGGCTGTGCGCTTGCTTGGCGCTGCTGCAGCGCATGCCCCACACGGAACGATAGCTGCTAGTTTCGCCGTGGCATTGGCGGCTCAGCATCGCGACTGGGCCATTGGGGCGGCGGCGCTCGGAACCAACGCAACCGTCAGCGCCGATCTCCTACGGGGGTTGGCAGCCCCCGCCCAAAGCGTCAGCTACATCGAAAAGGCCGCAGCGCGGGCGCGAACGGAGTGGGAAACGACGGCCGTCGAAGCAGTCAAACACCACGTGGCCAAGACCAGGTCAACACCATGAAACGAATGCTATTTCAGCCCAATCTGACCCGCGGAGCGCCGGTCGCCGCGGTCAATGCGGTGTTTGCGATTGAAGCTGAAAAGTGGCGGTTGCAGTTTCGCTGTTCGGCGTGCGCAAATGGTTTAGCCGACGGTGGATGCTTGATGCGCTGGCCCAACGACCATCTGCAAAGCCCCACGTTTGAAGCGGTTAGCGCTGACGGCGTGCCGCGTTTCTGCAAAGCCTTTGAGACTTTGGACGGCTAGCCTAAGGAACTGTGACAGAACAAGTTGTTCTGTCACAGGGTTCCATTTGCTTGCTAGGTGGGTCGCAAGCTCGCGACTTTGCAAGTCGACACGCCGCTCCGGCAAGAATCAAATCGATCGACTTAAATTGTCACAGTTCCTAACGCAACGGCGCTGACGATACGCGCCTTGCGTTCATGCACCGTAACGGCGTAGGCAACGGCGTTCGCAAACTGTTCTTCGACAAAGGCGCGCAATTTGCCGCACTGAGCAGCATCGGCGATGGTGGCGCGCAACCGGCCCCGCCGCAGCGCTAGTTCACAGCCCGTGAGGTCAGTCGACGCTTGAGTGAAGCGGTAATGCTCTGGACTGATGGCCTGCACAAGGCCGCCGACAGCGCATCGTTGCAGCCCAGCCAGCAATGAGTCCACGTTAGCTACGGAAAATACCAACGAAGTGACCACCGTCCGTGGCAGGCGAGTGCGGCGATTGTCAACGGGATCTGGGCAAGTCACGCAAAAGAACGCAGCGCGCCGCAAGTGCAGCAGTTGCGCTTCAGCAGGCAATTTGGCGATGCGCTTGGCAGCTCGGCGCATGGCTGGTTCATGCCGTCCCGGCAATGCTTCGTGGACCGCGTCCAAAATCTGCACGTCGCCCAAGTCAGCGATTCTTGCCACCAACAGCTCGCCAACGGCGACACCGCAACTCAAAATAGGATCCGCGAGGGTGGCGACAGCATCGTCGCGCAACCTGCGCAAGCTGGCCCGTTCGCCCACTACGGCGTCAATGCGCCACACTTCGGGCCGGCAAGCCACTAGAGCTCGCAAGATCTCTCGGGTTTCTTTGTGGCGGGCCTTGGACACCAGCACTTTGCCCAAGCCTCCACTGCGGCCAATCTCAGCGTCCCAAAGCACCCACGGAATAAAGTGGACTTCGCTGTCGCTAGCGACGAGCAGGCTTTCGATATCGCGCCCGCTAGCCACCTTGCGCCGAAAAAAGCGACTGGCAGCCACTAGCACCTGAGGGTCGTCCAACGACAACTGGGCAAATTCGACAGCCTTAATCAGCGTCTGCCAATGCAGGCGGCGAATTCGATGAGGGCGCAGGGCGGTGGTCAAGGCCATGGTCGTAGCAACGCTCAAGTTGGGCAGCGATGAGTTGCGTTATAGGTCTGGTTTTCGCTTATCGTCAACGAGCAAGTTTGCCGGCAGCGATGAAGGCTGGTCGATGTGACTTGCCGGCTGGATGCCCTGCGCAGCCTGCGAATCCTCTTGGTCGTTTTGCGATTGCACTGGGCTGAATTCGGGATCCGCGTCGGCCGGATCCTGGACAATTTGTGGGGTGCTGACTCCGTTTAGAAATAGAGGATCACTAGAAAAATCTCGATTTCGCCAAGGACGCTGGGCCGCCGCCTCACTCAGAGCCGCGACTTCCTCCAAATCGACGGGCGGACCGCTGGATTCCTGTGGCAGATCGGCATATTTAGCGCGATTGCGCCACGCGTGAACCAGCGCGATCGCGGACAGCAACGAAATAATCGACCACATGGCGCTATCGGTCAGCAGCAGCGACCATGCCGACGCCGTAGCCTGCATGTGTTCGGCAAAAATGCGATACAGACCGTCAGGCGTGCGACCAAAAGTCAACGTGAATGCGCGTTCAAAGGCCATGCCTGCAGCCATGTGGAGCTGAACCTCAGCAACTGCCAGACGACCGACTCCGGTACGCCGAGTAGCGAATTGCAGGAAAGCGCCCGCCGTGGCGTACGCTCGCTCCTTTTCCACCGCACTGCCGAGCAAGCCGTCATCGAGATCGTTCAAGCTATCGAGTTGACCCAGAGGCGCCGCGCCGGCCATTGCCTTCATGCGCTCCCAGGTCGCTTCGCCCGCCAACAACATCGCCGCGCCCTCCTGATACCAGCGCGGCTGCCGCTGGCGGCCAATCGACCCGTGCATCAGGACATGGACCAGTTCGTGCTCCAACGTGTCGCGGGTAGTTAGCGCGTGAGTGCCGTTGACGGCAACAATCACCCGGTTTTGATCCAGCATCGCCAAGCCGGCCAGCCAGCGTTCATCCCAGCCGGTAACCTGATGTTGGGCCATCACTTGCGCGAACGCATCGTCGCCGCCAACAAAGTCGATAGTCACTGTTGCTGGCCTGGGCACCTGCAGGTAGGCCTGCACAGCACGTGCCGCTTCGTGCGCAGCCTTGGTCAGCGGCTCGCGGCGGTCATCGTCGACATCATGCAAATTGACAATCAAATCAGGGTGGGACTGCGCTTGAGCGACTGCGCTTGCCAGCATTAACACTAGAGCGGCGAGCGCTGCCAACACCGCCGCGAGCAGCCGCCGAGGACGCCTATTGCCAACCGCGCAAGCGAAAGCGTTGCGATGTAATTTCAAACATGAATCCGAAGCGAAACTCAATTTCACCGTGCTCATTCTTCAGGCCGACCGGTGGGTTCGGAAACGGGCCAGCGGCAGCAAAGGCGCGCCGAGCCTCGTCGTCAAGGAAATCGAGACCACATTCTTTCGATACTTGAAGCACCTTGAGGCTGCCTTCGGTATCGAGGCGGACGTGCACAATCGTCAGGCGACTCTTGACGCCAAAGCGTTGGCCAGTGGGGTCACGACTCCTCCAGACTCGGCCCGGCTCCCACTCCTGACCGACGCGTTCGCGAATCCGCTCAAAAAAGTCCCAGTAGCGAAACTTTCGCGTATTCAACAGGTTTGTTTCACCTTCATCGTCAACTTCAGGCAAATAGTCGCTGTGGCCGGCGTTGCCCGACAACGCTTGCAAGTTGCGCAACACGTTGTTAGCCGACGTCGCTGGCAACAACAGACCCGTTTCGCTGCCCCTGACGACAACGGAACCACCAGCCTGAGCTATTGGCTTGTTTTCACTAGGACTTTCCACCAACTCGCCCGCGCCTGCTTTGGGGATCGGCTGCGTGCTTGGCTCGCCATCAACCACCTTGCGTTGCCGTTTTGCTTGAACGGCAGATGCCTCTTTGCTTTTCGAACGCAGGCTCTGCACCTCCGAAGGCTCGTCGACGCGGACCCGACCCAGATCGCGGTTGGCCTTGGCCACATCGCGCGCTTTGGTTTCGCGGGCAACGGTCATGTCGTAGCGACTAAGATACTTGGCCTTGGTCGGCCGTTGTTCGCGGTCCGGCCGAGCAGTCTGCACAATTTGGCCAGAATCGCGGTCGTCGGTCGGCTTGACGATCGGCTGGTCCTTTGGCGGCGCGGACGGCATTGGGATCAATGCAAGTTTGGCGGCGCGCTGCGGATTGGCCGTGCGGGCTGAGTGAGGCTGCGGTCGAACTCTTGCGGCGGTGTGGTTCAAATCCAACCGCACCAGATGAGCCAGACTGCCCAACACCAATAGGGCAGCGAGAACCCCCAGCACTGCCGCCGTTAGCCACTGAACCCAAAACCGGACGCGCGTCGCCATCATGGACAACCTACGGCTCGGATCGTTAGCGGTCAAGCCAGCGTGCTACGACGCTCGGAACTTGTAGGCGACCCATAGCCCGACAATGCCAGTTGACGCAACTTAGTTCCCAATGAGGAAATCCGGTAACCGAGGCCGGCCATGGCCTGCATGTCAGTTTTGGCACAGACCGGACAGGCAGCCGGAACAGCTCAGATTTGCACAAGATCTAGAACAAATCGCTCACTGAATCGCCATCATGGATGCGGCGAATCGCTTTGCCGAACAACGGCGCCACCGACAGGACGTGGACGCGATCGGATTTCTTGTCGCGCATCGGAATGGTGTCCGTGATAATTACCTTGTCAATCTTCGACTTGTTGATGCGCTCGATAGCTGGTCCCGACAGAACGCCATGAGTAGCACACACCCGTACCGACAGCGCGCCGCGGGCAATCAGAAAATTGGCGGCCTCGATGATGGTGCCGCCGGTCGCAATCTCGTCATCGGTGATGATCGCGTGCTTGCCTGCTACTTCACCGATGAGGTTCGTCGCGACCGCGCGGTCGTCATTGCCGTAGCGGCGCTTATCGACCACTGCCACTGGAAGATGCAAAATATTGGCAAACCGCCCGATATCTTTGGCTTCTCCGACATCGCCGGCCACCAAGACGCTGTCTTGCAACTCCCACGTCTTCATGTGGTCGCACAGCACGGGAGCGCCCATGAGCTGGTCGACAGGAATTCGGAAAAACCCTTGAATTTGTGGCGAGTGCAGGTCCATAGTCAGGACACGGTCGGCACCGGCAGTCTGCAACAAATCGGCCATCAGGCGGGCCGTGATCGAGATACGCGGCTGGTCTTTCTTGTCTGAACGCGAGTACGGGAAGTACGGCAACACCGCGGTCACCCGCGCCGCCGACGCACTTTTGAGCGCGTCGATGGCGATAAGTGTTTCCAAAATCGCTTCATTGGCCGGTGGCGCCGCGGTCTGAATGTAGTACACGTCGCATTCGCGAACATTTTCCAGAATCCGCACCATCAGGTTTTCATTAGAAAACTTGATACACTCCGACCTGGATAGAGGCAGATCGAGGTGACCGCATATCGCTTCCGCGAGCTCAGGGTGGCTGGTGCCGGCAAAGATTTTGATACGCGCGTGCATAATTCCTCGTTGGTCATCGACTAAGACAAGGCTATCCGCCTGGTCGACCGATGTGGGCTTCAAGGTGACGGGACTGGCCACAGCCTAATCGATGTAATTGGCGCGCAGATCCGCAACGTTTTCTGCAACTTCAGGCGTGGGATCCGCGAGAGTCGCGCGGTCGCGATAGGTGTTGAGCTTGAGGCGCAGGGCATTGAGCTTGATAAACCCATCGGCGTCAGCTTGGTTGTAGACCTTATCGGCCTCAAACGTACTGTATTCCGGATTATACAGCGAATTTCGAGCCTTACGGCCGGTTACTTGCACGCCGCCCTTGTAGAGCTGCAAACGAGCCACGCCGGTAACGCCCTTCTGAATATTCTTCATGAAAGCCAACATCTGCGCCATCTCAGGGCTGAACCAGTAACCGTTGTAGATCATGCGGGTAAACTGCGGAACAAGGCCGTCGCGCAAACTCATGACTTCGCGATCGAGCACCAGTGACTCGACGGCGCGATGGGCGTGGTACAACAAAGTGCCGCCTGGGGTCTCGTACACGCCGCGCGACTTGATGCCAACATATCGATTTTCAACGATATCGACGCGACCGATGCCATGTTTTCCGCCAATCGCGTTGGCCTTTTCCAGAAGCGCCACCGGGCCCAGAATCACACCGTTGATTGAGATCGGGGCTCCATCTTCGAATGCGATTTCAACATCTTCGGACTCGTTTGGCGCAAACCGTGGGTCCACAGTCAGCTTGAACATATCCTCGGGTGGGGCGCGCCAAGGATCTTCCAAAATCCCGCCCTCAAAACTGATATGCAACAGATTGCGGTCGGTCGAATAGGGCTTTTCGGCGGTCGCTGCCACCGGGATGTCGTGCTGTTTGCAATAGACAATCAAATCGCTACGGCTTTTGTAGGGCCAGGTGCGCCACGGGGCAATGACTTCAATGGATGGTTGGAGCGCATAGGCGCCGAGCTCAAAGCGCACTTGATCGTTGCCTTTGCCCGTGGCTCCATGCGAGATCGCTTGGCAACCCTCAGCGACGGCAACTTCGACCAGGGCCTTGGCGATCGGTGGCCGGGCCAGCGAAGTGCCCAGCAAGTAATAGCCCTCGTACACCGCATTGGCCATCAAGGACGGAAAAACGTAGTCACGCACGAAGGTTTCGCGCAAATCGACAATGTGAATCGCCTCAGCTCCCGAGCGAATGGCTTTGTCGCGCAGGCCGTCGAGCTCTTCCCCTTGACCTACGTCGGCAGTCATGCAAACGACGTCGCAACCCTGTGTATACTTAAGCCAATGTAGCATTACAGAGGTGTCGAGACCACCGGAGTAGGCTAAAACCACTTTGCGGCGGCCGTTGGATTTGGAAGTGCTCATGGGGCCATTCTCGCTGGCTGCCTCTGGCGGCAGACCAATTGGCAAGTTCTTGTATTTTAGCCGATTAGTGGACGCGTGTCACCAACGTCAGCCAAGCAGCCGCGTTGGGCGGCGCAGTGTCCAAAAGCGCGCGGCCGACGTCAAGCGCTTGTTTGGCTTTGGCCCGCCGTTCGTGACGCACTGCGTCAATTAGCAGTCTAGCGGCTGTCCCCAAGCGACCACCGCCAGCGGCACCTGCTCGGCGTTGTCGGGTAAAGAGCTAAAAAGACTTCGCAAAATCGCCTCGGCGTCGTTGCCAGTCGGTCGAGGAACGGCAATCAGATGCGCAGGGGCGCCCGCAGCCAAGGTGCCAAGGCCTTGCAATCCTTGGTCAAACTGGGCCAAAAACGCTCCGGCGATCGCTGTTGTCCGACACAGTGCGTCCACGGCAGTCGTAAGTTCTGGCGGATGCAAGCGTAAAAACGCACGCATTACGTCGAATTGACTCAGTTGTGGTCCAGCACCGACATCGGTGGCCAGTACCCAGCGCAGCCCAAATTGCCTCAACCGCTCCAGTGGCATTCGCCCCGAACCGAGCGCTTCGTTGCTCGTCGGGCAGTGCGCAACCCACGTCCCGGTCGCAGCCAGACGCTGCAATTCGCGGTCACTCAAGTGGATCGCATGGGCCAGTATCGTCCGCGGCCCTAAAAGACCAGCGCGGTCATAGACATCAGTATAATCCTCAGCTTCGGCAAAGAGTTCGGCCACCCAACGAAGTTCATCTATATTTTCAGCAAGATGACTTTGGACTGGCCAATGGGTTGCGGCAGCCGCCAGACCGCAGGCCGCTAGTCCTTCTGCGGACAGGCTCGGCGCAAAACGCGGCGATATCGCCACAGTGTCACGATTTTGCGTTTGTAATTCCGTCAGCATCATCGGTGCCGACTGTAGCAGCGCTACAGGCCCATTGACCTCCATGATCGCAGGGCCTTCGATCCAGCCATGCGGAGCGATTTGCGCAAAAATCTGGCTGGCACCGGCAAATGGAGGTCCGAAAACCAAGCCGCTACACGTCCCTGCACGCTGGGCGGTATGCAGAAACGCGGCAACGCCCGCTCGGGCCACTTGTTCGTCCGCAAACTTCGCTTCGGCCGGCCATATCGACTGCCGCAACCAGGGCAGCAATTGACCGCTGAACTGCCCGCGCACCGCCGTCTGCGGCCAGTGAGCGTGCAAGTCGACAAACGCGGGCAGCCACAGCGCACTGGCAGGATCCGGCACGCGGTCGATCGGCTGCACGTGCACGATGCGGGCATCGCTCCAGCTGATCTGGGCGTGAGGCACAAAGTCGACTCGCCCATCCGGGGTCGGCAGAAGCACGGAACCGCAAACCTGTCCGCTGGCCTTGGTGGCTCCAAGCTGCACGAGTCGCTGGGCATTGGTCACTTCTTCTTGCCCGACTTGCCCACCTTGCCAGTGGGCTTGGTCGGCATTGTAGGGGCAACCACCACGGGCGCAGTCTCCACTTTGGGCGGCGGCCGCATGTCGCCAGCCACCAGATCCTGAATTGCCGGCAGCGGCCGCAGCCCAGGATCCAGCATCATCTTGAGTTGATGATCAAACTCGTCACGCCGATGCCGCATGAAAACCGCCAAGTCTGCATTGGCGGCCACCTGCGCTGGCGGCGGTGGCAGACTGGCGAGTTGGCGGGCGTCGGCGAAGCGACCCAGATGAAAGTAGACCTCAGCCTGCGCCTTGCGAATCGCGTCATGCTTGGGACGCGCCTTGTTGGCCTTATCTAGCCACTCCAACGCCTTGCTGTAGCGACCGTCGCGCAACTCGACTTCGGCGGCTAGGAGCCAACCAATCGCACCGGCGTCGTTGGGAGCCTTGGCAGCGGTAATGACGATGGCGAGCTGGCGAGCCACGACCAAATCGGCATTGACCAAGGCGCGCGCCAAGGCGCGTTCGATCGTTTCATCGATCGCCGCAAAGCGAATGTCGCGAGCGCCACTTCCAAAATTGCGCAGCGCCCTAGCCACGGTCACCATCGCGACCAGCGCGGGTTGGTGCTTGGGGTCCAAACGGACGGCGCGCTCCAATGCTGCGTGACAGCCGAGCAGGTCTTGAGTGCCCAACAGTGCCATTGCCAAACGATATTCACGATCTGCGCTGGGATCTGCGGCCGCCGCCATCGCCAGCCACGCCGCCGCGTCGGCATAGCGCTTTTCGGCAAATAGCTGCTTTCCTTCAGCTTCCATCTGCCCGACGGTCAGTTCGCCCGCTGCGGCCAATTCGCTGATCCGACTGCGCTGGGCCTCAGCCCATTTGCCCAGCGACGTCCCTGGAAATTTTTTCGCCAAGGTGTCGCAAGCCACTACGGCCGCGTCCCACCGGCCCAAAATCGCGTTGCACAAGCACAATCCCTTGTACGGCGGGCCATCGCGTGGATCGTCCTCAACCAGCTTCGCATAGTGCGGCAGAGCATCGTTGCAACGCTCGTCGGCTCGTTGCGCCTCCGCCAAATTCCAGCGAGCCGCGCGCAATTTTGGCTCGAGCTGGACTGCTTGCTCAAATTGATCTTGGGCTTCACGCAGTTGACCGTGCAAGGCGTACAAGGCGCCCAGTTCATTTCGAGCGCGAGCGTCCGCTGGGTTATCACCAAGCCAAACTAGCAAAACCTGTGTGGCTTCTAAGTATTGCCCGCTTTGGCGCAAGGCAACGGCGCGACTGACCCCGTCGCTGACCGCACTGACTGCCGCAACAGGTGCAGGTGAAGATTGCCGTGCAGGTGACGCCACAGGCGGCGCAGCGAGCGCCGGCAAGGCTATGACGCAAATGGCCGACGCAAAAGCACCGTGAAGTCTCAACAATCTTGCGGTCATAGCGCCTCCTGCGGGGGAAAAAGGATGATCAAATCTGGGCACGGGCATTGATCATATTTGGGCAGCGACAATGACTAAATCTGGGCAGCGACAATGACTAAATCTGGGCAGCGACAATGACTAAATCTGGGCAGCGACAATGACTAAATCTGGGCAGCGACAATGACTAAATCTGGGCAGCGACAATGACTAAATCTGGTCAGGCGAGGCGATGTGGCCCACAATTGCGGAAGCCGCGACAACCATTGGACTAGCGAGGTACACTTTGCCTGGGCCGGAACGACCGGGAAAGTTTCGGTTGATTGCGGACACTGTGACGGTATCTGCAGTTTTCGACACGCCAGGGCCAGCATTGATACAGGCACCGCAAGACGGGTCAATCACGTGCGCTCCAACTGCGGCAAATAGCGCTGGATAACCGCGATCCACGGCATATTGTTTGATTTTTTGACTGCCGTATTGAATGTACAACTGGACGTCCGGATGGACGCGACGCCCCTTGTCCACAGCAGCGCGCAGTACGAGCGCGTACATGTCCATGTCTGCCATTTTGCCGCCGGTACACGAACCACCATAGGCGAGATCGACTTTGATCGGCGGACCCAGATCGCCAATGGCAACCCCATTGCGCGGATCGCCTGGAGTCGCCACCATCAAATCGAGCTGGTCCAAATCGATGTCGAAGCTGGCGAAATAGTGGGCGTCTGCGTCGGATTGAAACACGACGCCGCTCAGCTTTTCGAGCGTGGTTTGGGGTCGAATTTGCTGCAACCAGGCCAATGTGGTCGTGTCCGCCTCAATAATTCCCGACGTTGCACCGGCCTCCACGGCCATGTTGGTCAAGGTGGCGCGTTCGTCCATCGACATGGCTTGCACGCCCGATCCGCAAAATTCCAACACTTTGCCGATGGCGTGGCCATCTTTGATGAAAGGTGTCGCCAAGATCCGCAGCATTACGTCCTTGGCGGACAATCCAGCGCGCAAAACACCGGAGATGATAAAGCGCACCGAATGGGGGACGGTGACGCGAATATCCTTGCTATACCAAGTGTTGGCCATGTCAGTGGAGCCGACGCCAAACGCAAACGCACCGAGAGCGCCTCCGGTACAGGTGTGTGAGTCGGTGCCAACAATGATGTCGCCCGGAGTGCCCAAATCCTCCAAGACCGCGTTGTGGCATATGGCTTCGGAACCGGAGCCGTCGGCACTTTCGTCATATAACCGGATGCCCTGCTCTGCACAAAATTGGCGTTGAATTATAGCTAGTTGGTCGGACTGAGCATCGAGCCCCATCGCCTTGTGTTTTGCGGACATGACGCCTTTGAGGAACGTCAGGTGATCGCGAAAAGCGAAAATCGATTGTGGATCAGTAACTTTAGCATCAGCGCCCAAGGCGGCATGAAAGCTAGCCTGAGCCATTGCGGTGGTGTAATCGTGGCTGAAGCGAACACCGGTGCGCACAAACACCGCATCGTCGGGTTGCACCGCCGTTGCCCCAGTTTGGCCTGAAGCAGCGTCGACAATCGCATGATGCGCAATGATCTTCTCAACTAGATTCATCGGCCGAGCAGCGGTCGCAAGTGCTGGTGGCTTTATATCACCGGTCATGCGGTTGCGATTGTAGGCAAACAAGCCACCGCTAAGCACGATTTGGGCGGCAACCGGGTCCAATCCGCGGGTAAACTCATCGATGGCGATCGCTTCGCCGGCCGCAATTCGAGGAATCAGGCCAAAATCAGTGCTCGTGTACAATCCAATGTTTTGGCTATTTTGCCCGTAGATTTTCTCAATCGTTTGGGCAATGACCAACCGCACTCCAGCTGCTTGTTCCGAATAGGGGGCAGTCTCGCGTGACGAACCGCAGCCTTTGGACTTGCCCGAGACCACCACCGAAAAGCCGCCATTCTTGACGCTGTTTGGCTCTATGGCTCCTCCGCGCAAGCCGACCAGCGAATAGTCCCCCAGTGTTTCGTCAAAGTAGAAACACACCCACGCCGGCGTAATTTCGTCGGTGGAAATGTTGTCAATGAGCGGTGCATTCGGATCCCAAGCCACCTGTTCGCCGGCGAGCTGCCGTCGCACAAGATTCTGATCTTCATAAAGAAATAGGATTCGACCACTGAAACGCACGGCTGGGCGGCCGTCCTCAAGAGTAGTCCGATGCATCATTTGGTCGGCCATAGCACGCCTGCGACAAATTGGTGGGCAGCACGGTTGCCGCGGGCAAGGCGGATACCGGCAGTTGCCGTCGATGTCAAGGATATAGCGTTGTCAGTCACGAAGCATAACCAAATTTAGTTGTTCGCTAGGAGCGTGTCGGAGTATTCCGACTCGCTCCTAGCGCCGTCTGGCTAGACGGCGGCAACTGTCCGAAACTGCACGGATTCACTCCGGGCAGTTCTTGGACAGTTCAGAATATCTGAGAAGCTAGGAGACTGTCGGATCGCAATGGATTCATTGTGTATAACCGCAAAGATATTTCATAACCGATTGATTTCCGACAGGCTCCTAGCCCAAGCAGGCACAGATCCAAGCGGTGACATCGGAGGTCGTCAAGGCCCCGCCGAGGTCGGGAGTACAGGCGCGCTCCACCACCGATTGGCTACACGCGGCTTCAATAGCTAGAGCCGCAGCACAGTGACCTTGGTCACGCAGCAACATGCCCAGCGACAGGATCGCCGCCAACGGATTGGCTTTGCCTGTGCCGACAATGTCGGGCGCTGAACCATGGACCGGTTCGTACAGCGCAACCCGACCGGGATGAGTCGAGGCCGAAGGGGCCAGGCCGAGACCTCCAACGAGGGCAGCCGCTAGATCCGAGAGGATGTCGCCAATCATGTTGTCGCCGACAATAACATCAAATTCATGAGGATGAGTCACCATACGCATCGCCGCAACGTCAGCATAGAGCGTGGTGGCCACCACATCTGGATAGCGAGGCGCCAAGGATTTCAGAGATTTACGCCACAGGCCGTGCGCAGCTTCGATTGCGTTGGCCTTGTCGCACAGCACCAACTTGCGGCGGCGGGTGCGCGCTAGCTCAAACGCATAATGCAAGAGCCGGTCGCAGCCTCTGCGCGTAGATAGCATAATATTTTGAGCGATTTCGTCGTCGGTGTCGGGCTTGAAAGAGCCGCCGATGCCGACGTAGACGCTCTCCGTGTTCTCGCGGACGATCGCCATGTCGATGCCGCCCTCGACGACGCCTTTGAGAGGACAAAGTCGGGCATCAACTAAGCGCACAGGCCGCAAATTAACATACAGATCCAAGCGTTGGCGCAGGCCGAGCAGGATCTCTTTGGCGTGGATATTGGTTGGCACCCGTGGATCGCCAAACGCGCCGAGCAAGATGCAGTCGAAGTCGTCGCGCAGGTGCTCAAACACGTGCTGCGGCATGGTCTCGCCAGTGCGCAGGTAGCGCTCAGCCCCCAAGTCAATCCACTCCGAACTAAACGAAAAATCGAAGCGTCTGGCAGCGTGTTCCAGAACCTCTTTGGCTGCAGCGACGACTTCGCGACCAATTCCGTCGCCGGGCAAGAGCGCAATGCGCATTGGGCAATTCCTCCTATGTTGAATGGGAGTGGGCAGCGGCGACGGCGGCGCTCAAAGCGAGTAGTTCAGCGTAAGTAGTAGGTAAAACCCAGGCCGCCGCCAAAGTCGCCGCGGGCGATCGCTATGTCAAAAGACTGACTGCTTCCCGTCAACGGGTTGGGTCGCGCCGTGTTGACAGCCAATGTCGGTCCAAATGCGCCAGCGATGGCGAAGGTTTGGTTGAAGAAGTACTCGATACGCACTGGAATTTCAAAAGCAATTCCAAAACGAAGGTCTGTCGCCACCGTGCCAACATTGGTGCGGGCGATAGCGGCCAATGCGCGGACGCCGATGCCGAGATTGACCTGTGGGCCGCGCACGACGTTGTAGGTCGCACCCAGTGATAAAAAACTAGCAAATTCATTAGGAGGTGCATCTTTTCCGCGCGGGATATGGGCCAGAAAGCCGAAAATGCCCTCGACACCGACGTTGCCGAACCACGCCCGACCTGCGAGCCCAGAGGCGCGAATGTCGGGTTGGGCAAAGGTTTGTTTGTTCGCTTGGGCGTCGGTGACCGGAATGACTTGGCGAACGCCGACAGCGGTCAACGATTCCTCAAAACCGATGCCGAGTTTGCCATCTACGTCGTGGGCGAAAGCCACGCCTGCAGTGGCTAGAACGCCGATGACAACCGCCGCCCGACCGACGCGACAACACCATGGCAACTTGAGCCTGAGCACAGCAGCAATCAAGGCAGTTCTCCCTCGACAATTGTTCGCAAGCCAGGGCGGCCTAGAAGTGCATCGGCTATGGCATTTTCGTGGCCAAAGCCAGTGAGAATCACCCGTCTTACACCACGCTGCAACAGTTTGGCAACTTCTTCCAACTTGGCCACCATCCCGCCTTTGACGGCACCGCTTTGGATCAGCGGACCGATTTGGGCTGGCGTCAAGTGTGCCATGTGGGTTGCGGGATCATCGATGTCGCCAAAAACGCCAGGGACGCCCGTAACCAACACGACATCGTCAATGCCAAGGGCTGGTACCAACGCGGTCACCAACGTATCGGCATTGACATTGAGCAGTTGACCATCCGCATCGGCAACTAGTGAACTGAGGACAGGTACGAACCCCGCTTGCCATAGGCAGGCCACTAGCGCGCCGTTGACCGTTGCGACGTCAGCGACCAAGCCAAAATCCACGGGTTCAGACTCTCCGGTCACCCTTGTCGGTGCGCGCTTGACGCCTATCGCCAGACCCGCAGAAGCTGCCGTGGTTGCAACCGCCGGCAAGCCGACACCAAGAAAGGCCGCGAGCAAATTGGGGCCTACTTCTCCGCACATAGCCATAGCGACAGCCTGCAACATCGCCGCATCGGTGACTCGGCGACCTGCCCGAAATACGGAGGCAATTCCAAGCCGCTGACCCAGTTCGGTAATCTGCGGACCAGCCCCGTGAATGACGATCACTTGTGCGCCGGTAGCCACCACAGCGGCGACGTCGCGGGCCAACCGTTGGCGGTCAGCGAGCGCGCGGACGGTCTCGCCGCCTACTTTGATTAACACTTTGCGGTCGCGCAAATCTGCCATGATTTAGGGCCTGTACGCCTTCTGGGCCGACCGGCTTACGGCCACTGCGACGGAGTGAGCAGCCCCAAGTATTCGTCACAGCCGAGCATCACATTGAAGGACTGAATGGCCTGACCGGCTCCACCCTTGACCAAATTATCCATGGCGCTGTGCGCGACCACGGTCCGCTTGCCGTTAACGACGCGGTCGTCAACGGTTATGGCTAGTTCGGTGTACATCGAGCCGGCGACAGCATTGACCTCCGGCAGTCGGTCGCTCAGGACGCGCACCAGCTTGTCGTTGGCAAAATACTGGGCCGCCAAGCCGGAAATCTGGGCAATATCGACCTCGGAATCCACTTCAAGCCAACACGTCGCCAGAATTCCGCGCACGAGCGGTGCAGATATCGGTACGAAATCCAGAACAAAATCGCTGGCACCGGCCAATCTCAACGTCTGCTCAATCTCGGGTGTATGTTGATGTGTCAGCGGCTTATACGCGCGCAAGTTTTGAGCGCGCAACGGGTGATGGGTCCCCAACACCGGATTGGCGCCCGAACCCGACGATCCGGTCATTGCGGCGACCCTTACTCGCCCATTCAACAAGCCCGCCGCCGCAAACGGCAGTAATGCTAGGGTAATCGCGGTCGCGAAACAGCCGGGGGAGGCGACGTAGCGGGCACCGCGCAACGATTTTCGGTTCAGTTCTGGCAAACCGTACACAAAGGAACCCAGCCGCTCAGGCAATGGGTGATCCACTTCGTAATAGTGCTTGTACGCCGCGGCGTCCAGTAGCCGGTAATCACCGGATAAATCGATGACAGGGGCGCCCAAATCAACATAACGAGCCACGACGAGCGCCGACACTTTGTGGGGCAGGCCGACGAACACAACGTCGGCGTCCGCAACGACTGCAGCTGGCTCGGCGTCCTCGATGCGCAGCGCGGTCAGGCCGGCGAGCGACAAATGGACTTGGCCCAGTGCCTTGCCAATATTGTCCTTGGCAATCAGCCGAGTAACTTGAACGTGAGGGTGAACAAGCAAGTGGCGCAAGAGCTCAGCGCCGCCGTACCCCGTGGCGCCGACGACTGCCACGCGACACGGCCTGGGCAAAACAGAATCGATCATCGAATCCCTTGAATTGTCAAAAGGTATGCCCAGTCGCTAGGCGACCAGCGAGTGCGGCTACGCTAGGCCGAGCAACGCCTCAGCTGCGGCTTTATGGCCAGGGACTAGAGCCAAAGCTTGTTCAAAACAGGCGCGCGCTTGATCGCGTTGATTGCGCTTGAGCCGGCAGCGCCCCATGCCAAAGTTTGCGTCGGCACGCAAATCGGCGCCGACTGTGTGCGCAGGCTTGCGAGCCACAAGGTCAAACAACCGCATCGCTCGGTCAGGCTCGTTGAGCTCTAAACACACGCGAGCGCTACCTAAGGTCGCTTCGTCGTCGCCGGGGGCAGATTCCATGGCCTTCTTGAAGCGCTCGCGGGCACCGGCAAAGTCGCCACGCCGCTCATGCAGCAACGCAGATTTGGACAAATGCGTCGCCACTTTGGCTTTGTCAGTGGCAAAGTGCGCCGCCAGCCAGTCGTGCAACTCGGCCGCCAATTGGACTTCGCCAGTCATTTCAAGCAACGGTGCGAGCTTGGCGTTCAATTCGGCTTCGTTGCCACTGAGTTCCCAAGCACGCCGCAACATCTGCGTCGCCTCTTGCGGTTTGCCCAAGGTCACTAGGACATCGGCAAGTTCACGCATCAAACCAGCGATCTCCATGCCACGCGCCAAGTGCAGCGTGCGCTTGTCTTCCGCGGATTCCTCAAACTGGGCCAGCCACTGCTTGAGCGACTCGGCCAAGGCTTCATACGACTGGCGTTGGGCATAAAGATCACAAAGTGTGCGGCGAAATTCCCAGCGCTTTGGATCCAAGACCAGCATCCGCTGCAACTCGCGAATGCCCTTGCCTGGATTGTTCAACACGCCCAAGTACAGGTCCGCAAGCTGCTGATGAATCGCCAACAGGGCGGCAGGATCGTCCGTCTCGCGCAACACTTGCTCAAGACCTGCCGCAGCTTCCGCCGGATCGCCACTGTGCGACTTGAGCATGGCAACAACTTGGCGGGTATTGGGATCTTTGGGAGCGATCTTCTGCAGTTCGGCGACCAGCGCCTGCGCACGGGTGGCATCCTCCAACTCGACTAGCAGAACGCGCACCAGCTGCACTAAAAGAACAGCGCGAGCCTCTTTGCGGGTCTCGGCCGCCAGCTTGTGCTCGGTCGCTGCAACCCAGCTGTCCCAATTACGCAAAGATTCAGAGGTCTTCTGCAGCTCGTCGAGCACCGCAGCGTTGAGTGGATCTTCGGCGTGAGCCCGCTGCAATGCGGTGCAAGCCTGAGCGCCGTCGTTCATATCGCGATGCGCGTGGGCCAGCTTGCGCAAAGTCAGCGTGCGGGTGGGCCCCAACGGCAGGCCATCGGCACGCGCTTGATACAAAGGGGCCAACATCCGCGGATTGTGGTGGCAGTGCCGCTCCAGCCACACATACGCCTCGTCACTGCTGCCGTCACCGGCAAAGGCGGCGCGGTACAGCTCGGCGGCCTTTTCTTCGCCCGACGCACCAGCTGGCTGTAATCGCGCAGCTTCGCAGAGCAATTCGGCTTTTTGAACTCCGGTTTCAGTGACTTCGGCTAACGCGACCAGCGCGATTGGCAAGCGCACAGATGGCCCAGCTTCGCGCAGCAATTCGACAATCGCGGCGCGAGAATCGACGTCCGTGGCATCCAAGTCCGCAAGACGTGCGTAGGCGTCGATCGCAGCGTCAGCGTCCTGCAAAGCGCGCGCCAATTCGGCCGTCCGATTCAACAAGGTGAGCTTTTCGGCTGGGTCACTGACTTTGTTCGCCCGATCGGCCAACAACACCAATTGATCGGGAGCCCGGCCCTGCTCATCGAGCAAACCATCCAAGAGATCGAAAGCTGCGCTCAACTGCGGAGCTGCCGACAAAGCGTTACGCAAGCGCCTTTCAGCTGCAGCAAGGTCACCGCGGCGTTTATCGAGGAGGGCCGCGCGGAGCAGGACTTGCGAGCGATCATCGGGGCGTAACGGCGATGCCAGCACCAAGCCATAGGCTCGGGCCAGCAAGTCGTCGTGGTCGACCGGGCGCGCAAGCCTCTCGATGGATTCAAGAGTCGTCAACCGCGGTTCTGCCTGAATTGCCGCCCAAAGACTGCCCAGAGCACTGTCGGCGTGGCTCAACTGCTCAGATTGCAACTGCGCCAACATTTGGGCCAATTCCGACTTTGCCGCCGCGGTTTTCGCTCGCGCCACGCGCTTGGTCAGAACTCGCTCCAAACCAAGCCAGTTTTCGGCCGTGCGCAGGTGGCGGTCCAAAAAGGTCAAGGTCTCATCGCCAAGGACAGCATTGTCGGCCAACCGCTCGGCCAATGCGGTTGCGTCTTCGTTGTTGGGCTCGACGCCCAGTACATCTTGCACCAACCGCAATGCCTCGCGGGGCCGACCGAGTGAGTCGAGCTTGAGCGCCGCCAACTCAATACGCAGCCCGGTTTTGGCGCTCGCCTCGGCGAAAACTAATGCTTTTTCTAAGGCTGCCGCCAACCGACCGGGGTCGTTGGCCAAACGGCGCAGCGCCAAGGTGCCGTCGCGGGCATCGACGTCGTCGGGTAGTTGTTCCCAAAGTTGGTCCCACAAGTCGGCGCCGCGGTCTGCGAGGTCTGCATCGGCCGCCACTTGCGCTGCGAATCCGACCACGGCGGACAATTGGTCTTGGGCGATGACATCACTGGCGATGATCTCGGCCACCCGATCCAACCAGTCTTCTACCATGCCAGCTGCTAAAGCAATGGCCTGGGCTTCGCCAAGCACATCGGGCAGTTCCATTGCCGGCAGTTCGGCACTAATGGCCACTTCAAACAGGGCCGCGACTGCGGAAGCGGGATCGCCGTCCTCAGCAGTTTGCTGCGCCAAGCCGCGTTGGGCCGTCAAACGGTCAACTCCCGTCGCCGTTTGAGCCAATTTCTTGCGAAGTGCTAGCGCTTCAGCGTGCAAGCCAGCGGCAAAGAGCGCTGGAGCTACATCTGTGACGCCCCTTTTGAGCCAAATCCCTTCAAGTTCAGCTTCTTTCGCCAACTGCGCCGTTTGTGCCGTGGCGACCCCAGAGCGAATGGCTGCAGCAAGGACCCGTCCCCAACTTTCAGCGTCGCCACTTTCGCGCGCCAAGGGGACCGCCGCCAACCACAGCGCCGCGGCCCCATCAGCCGCGCCGGCGTCGGCCATGGCCCGAGCGGCACTGTCCAAGTCACCAATTGCCTCAATTTGCTGACCATTGCTGCTGCGAATGCGAGCCTGCAGCAGGTGAACATCCACTTGCGAAGTGTCCGCTTGCAGCGCAGCAACGCAGCAGAGCAGCGCTTTGTCGGTATCACTAGCATCAGCATAGGCTTGGGCGCCACGGTACCAAAGCAGGCCAGCTTCGTCGGCGTCAGCGCTGCCGGCCAAAGTCTGACACAGATCGCCGACAACGGAATGATCCTGAGCAGTTTCCGCCAGCTGCAAGCGCAGCCTGAGCACAGTGTCGTTGGACGGCGCGAGGGCTCGGGCTGCGTCCAATGCCGCAGCCGCAGCTTTGGCATCGTCTCGCTCGGCGGAGCGCAAGTCGGCCAGCTCCAGCCATGCCGCGACCGCTGCGTCGACGTCATCAGTGGCGGCTGCGCGCGCGCGCGCTTCGATCAGTGAATCGAGATCCGACCAATCGGACAAGGCGCGGGCACGACCTTCCAACCATGCCGCAGCGGCGACTGAGCGCCCTGCGGCAAGGCGCGCGATTTCATTGGTCTGTTCGGCCACATCGGCGTTATCGGCAACCAACTCAAATGCGGCTTGATTCTGGGCGTGATCGAGTTTGACTGCAGCGACGAGCTGCTCCGCGCCCAATTTTGCGGTCGCTGTTTCGGCCAGCAACAGCGCGCCAAGAGCCACTAGTGCGGCTGCTTTGGCCGGATCGTCGTGGGCGGTTGCAACCATAGCCTGAGCGTGCGAGACCCGCGCCGCAGTCGGAGCCGCCGACCAAGCTTGCAAAGCCGCGCCGCGAACGGCCAGCGCAGCGCTGTGCAGAGGGGCATCAACGAGGATTTGCTGCGCAAGTGCCCATTGTTGCTCGGCATCACCTGCGGACTGTGCGCGCCCAGCCAGCAAGAGCAGAAGCTTGATCTTGCGGTCGGGGTCAGCCAATTCTGCGGCGGCAATTTGGACATACTCAGCTGCTTCCGAATTGCGCTCAAGTACGTCACCAAGCCGCAAGATTTCAATGGCGTCGTCATCGGTCCAGGCTGGTAGGGTCGCTTGGCCTAGATCCAGCAGTTCGTACCATTTCGCCAAAGCGGCGTCCGGTTCACCGATCGCTTCCAGCAGCACTGCAGAGCGGCGAATAGCCGCCAATTGGACGGACCGGTCGACCGCCATTGCACCCAATTGCAGGCGTGCTGCAAGTTCGCCTTCAGTGGCACCCGAATGTTGGGCGCGATCAGCAATAATTTGCCAAGACTGCAGCAACCATGCTGGCCATTTCTCGCCCGCGAATTCAGCTTGGGTAAGCGATTCCAGAGTTTCATCGACAGCTGCAATAGCCAGACCTTGCTCTGTCAGTGACTTACACGCCGCCGTCAGTTCATCACCAGAACCAGCGCTGGATTGCACAGCAGCCAGCCAGCGTTGTGCCATCGCCTCTCGCTCGCCCTCCTCTAAGCTGTCAAGGCGATTCCAACCATTGGCCAAATGCTCAACCAAGGCCTTGGAGTTGCCACTGTCGGCTAGGCTTGCTTCCAATGCGGTATGCAAAGCCAAATTGCGCGGCGCCTCGGTGAGAACACTCCGCAGGGCCTCCTGCGCGGCGGTAACTGCTCCGCTGGTCTGCCACAATCCGACGGCGCGCAGGGTTAGCGCAATGCGATCCTCGAGATCCGCTGTGTCAGTTAGCAGCGCAGCGACCGCGGCAGCAGCACCGGCGGGGTCATTTGAGTTTTCACACACTTCTGCCAAACCAGCGTTGGCTGCTGTGCGAATATCGGCATTGGCGGCGCTGGCGCAGGCGCGGTAGCTCGCTTTGGCGTCGTCAGTAAGCCCAGCATTGGTCGCCAGTTGCGCCCGCTCTATCCACAATTGGCCAGCAGTGTCCGCGTCGGCCGCGCGAGCAATCCGCAGGCTCAGCAGTGCCAACCGCGCTTTGACGTCACCGCTCACCGTGGCCAAAGCGTCTAGACGGCCAGCCGCGGATTCGTCGTCTGGGTCATCGCGCAAAACGCCTTCTAGCAGGTTGCGTAGCGCTTCCAGTCCCGAGGAATCGGCGATAAGTGACAGACCCAACCGGCGCAAGGCCAGCCGGTCGGCGACGAGATCGCGAGCGGCTGCCGCACTCTCCAGACAGGCGCTGATCGTTGCAGCAGCGGATCCGGCGGCCAACGCCAATCGGCATGTCGCTGTCAGCGCGGGCAGAACGGCGTCCAATTGCGGAGCCAAGCGTGCTGCCAAAGCCAACACTTGGGCGGCACCGTCGGCGTCGCCCAAGGTGTTTTCGCGGGCCTGGGCTTGCCGCAACAAGATCGCTGTCCTATCGGCGGCATCGACGGCCACATCTGCTCGGACGGTCAGCAGTTGGTCAACGCGTTCGCCTTCGCCACGCGCGTCTGCAATGAGTTCCAGCCGGTCGAGCAGCCCGCGAACGTCGGCCTTGCCGTCAGTAGTGAGGGCAGGCAACAAATCGAAACAACTAGCGATTGCCGCATCGTCGGCTGGATCGTTGTCCAGAATCTCAAGCCACCGTTCGATGGCCGCGGTCGCGTGTTCTGGCCCAGAGTTTTGCAGAGCAATTGCCAGTTCGCGCACCGCGGCGAAGCGGTCGGTCAATGCGCCAGGCAAAACAGTCAAAGTTTGGGCAATGGCGGTGGCGAGCGACAGCGGCTGGTTGAGTTCTCGGGCCAGTTCAATCCGCCGCAACCACAATTCGGGCCGGGCACCTACGGCCGAAGTGGCTGCCGTTGCCAAAGCCAGTGCCGCGCTGACGTCCGCTGAAATGGTCAGGGTCAACGCGATTTGGCCCAGCCACGCAGCCGCGCGGCTCGCGTCCGGACCCAGCGTCGTTTGGGCCTGCAGTACTTCCGCGAGGTTTTCCGTGTCACCGGTCGCCTGCCAGCAAGCTTGAAGAGCAACTAGCGGCGCGAGGTTTTCCGGCTGAAGGGTGCGCCATGCGACCAAAGCCTCAATAGCAGCGGGCACATCGCCGCGATCTTGGGCCGATTGGGCCAAGCGAGCGAGTGCTGCATGACGGTTGGCCTCGGGAAGCGCGACGTACTCGCCCGACACATCCAGACCGGCCATGCCTCGCAGTAGCTTCTGTAAGCGGTCTCGACCGCCAATGCGGTCCGCCAAACTTGTCAATTTCTCAAGTAGATCTGCGCGTTCTGGTGCGTCAGCGACCGCGTGAAAAAGAGCGTCAAATGCTTGGCGCGGCGAACTGTCCGCCACACTTTCAGCTACCGCGATTAATCCGGTAATTCGCGCAGCACTTTGGCGGGGAGCGTGCAAAGCAATGATCTCGCGGCACCGAACTTCCTCTTCAATTCGACCATGTTTGGCAAAAATGGGCCGAAGGCGTTCGGCAACGATGGAGCCCAATTCTGGGACATCAAGTTGACCGGCCGCGATCGCCAGCACGGCTTCTTCTGATTCGGCTAGGGAATCCCAATCGGCAAACGTTGACACAACGGGCCATAGCAAGCCCAGCAAATCAGCCTCGTCAAGGGTGGCCGCCAGTTCTGCCCGCTCCAGGGCAAAGCGGGCACGCGAATCGCGGCCAATACTGGGCACCGCAAAGATCTCATCCAGCACTAGACCCATTGCGGTGGAATCGCCACTGGCACGCACGGTTGCAGCCAAGCCGGCCCAAGCGCTGCCATCAGTCGGGTTGGCTGCCAGCGCCAGTCGGTACAAGCGTTCGGCGCGAGCGCTGTCCGCCAAGCGATCAAAGGCCAGTTCCGCTGCTCGGAGCAGTGCGCCGCTAGCTGCTTCACCCGTAGATACACCAGCCAGAGCTTCGGCCGCGGCTGCCGCATTTCCCCAATTGCCGAGCTCAATGCACGCCTGCTCTTGCAGTTCAAGCAACCGCTGCCGGGTCGAATTGTCGTCTGCGGTGGTACAACACACCAAACCCGCACCGGCCAACCGGTCGACGCAAGCCCAAAACTCCTCGCTTTGACTCAGGCGCTCGGCGTTGGCCAAGCAGCGCGACAGCAACGATTCGCGCATGGACGTGCGCAATTCGCCGTCATCCGCCGCCAGCGCCAACAAATCCGCAACCGATTCCCAAGTCGACTCTGGGCTGGTCGCAATGCCAGCAGCGGCCAAATCGCATAATCGATCCAGCGAAGCGGCAAGCATAGTCGTGTCACGGTCGCCGATCGCCTCCTCAGCCAGACTGCGCGCCATCGCTTCGGCATCGTCGGTCTCACCAGAAACCGCCATCAAGTCGACCAAGGCGAGTTTAGCCTGGCGCTGAGCGGCGCCCTCTGTCACCTCAAGCATCGCCTCCAAAGCTAATCGCTCGGCACCGCGCAACCCGGCCGCATGGGCATATTTTCTTGCCAAATCGCACAGTTCAGTGCGCTCTTCGCTGCTCAGTAATTCTTGCGTCGCTGTGGTTACCGGTTCACTTGCGGCGGCAAGACAGGCCTGAACCGCGTCTGAAAGCATGAGAGCTGCGCGCTCGGCATCGCCTAGATCGTCATGCAACACAGCCGCAGCCGCTCGCCATTGGGCAAATCGCTGCACTTTTGACGACTCCGCCGCCAATGCGCCGGCGCGCGCGGCAAACATTTCGAGGCCAGCAGCGTCGTTGCCACACGCTTGGCGCAGCGCAATCATGTCGCCCAAGGCCAAAGCAGCGTCGATCCAGATCTCCCGAGCCTGTTGGTGGTCAGGCGCTAACTGCAGCGCCGCGGAGGCGGTAGCTCCAGCACCCGCAAAGTCAAAGCCGACATTAAGCTGCGTGCCGGCGAGGTTAGCCAGCAACTGCACTTTGCGCGAAACAACAGTCTCATCACGGACTAAGCGCTGTAGAACCTGGATCAACTGGGCGCCATCGTCGCCAGACGACCAACAACGCACCAGACCGGCGACTGCGCCGTCATGGTTGGGATCGTCTGTTAAAATCAGAGCATAGAGGCGGCCTGCCAGCCGGCTACCATCCGAGCGCGCCTCGGCCAACACCGCGGCCTCCAGAAGTTGTGCGGGCAACTGGACCGGGGCCGTCTGCGCGTCGACAGCGGCAATTGCTGGCATCTTCGCCAAAATGGTTGGCACCGGCGTGGCCAAATCAATGGCTGCCGCGCCAACGATTGACCCAATCTCGTCCAGAAGCGAGGCCAAAACGGCCCCGGAGTCGCCGGTGTCCCGCGCAGCACGCCGCAAGCGCAATTGGGCCTCGATTAAGCCTGGGTGGGCGTCTAGGGCTGCGCGCCACGCATCCATGGCCGCTGCAGGCTGACCAAGCTCATCGGCTAGAACATTGCCTAGGCGCAACAAGATCGAACTATTCGTGTTATTGGTGAAACCGGCAGCGCGGCGCAGCAACTGGACCAACTCCGCATAGCGGCCTTGATCGTTGAGATGTTGACTGACAATCGCTAGCGCCTGATCGTGATCGGGTGCAAGGTCAATAATCTGGCGGGCAAACGGCACGGTCGCCGCCGGGTCGTCACACCGCTGAGGGTCTTGGCACAAGTCGACCAGCTTGGTCAAAGTCGCAATTGCGGCATCTTTGGTCCGCGGGTCAACTGCCACTTTGGCTAATTGCGCTCGCGCATTGCGCTCCAACGCCTCGCGCACTGCCGGCCACCGCTGCAACTTGGTGTTGAGCGTTTCCAGCGCATTGAGAGCCCCTTCGTGGTCGGGCTGTACGGTCAAGATCCGCTGATAGGCCTCCAATGCGCGGTCCGGGGATTCCAGTGGCCCTTCGCACAGTCGGGCCATTTCAAGGGCGATCCGAACGGTCTCGCGGCCTTCGGTCGCGCCCAAGCGCTGACTAAGCGCAACCAACAGGCGTTTGTGATCTCCAGATTGACGATACAACTGCTCAAAAAAGTCCAAGGCCTCAGCGTCTTGTGGCGACAGGGTCCGCACGCGACGGTAATGTCTCTCGGCCATTGGCCAGTCTTGTTTGGCCAATGCGAGAGATGCCAGCCCCAAACAGGCCACAGTCTCACCAAGGCGGTCGCGCTCCCTGACCGTACGCATGCGCATGTCTTCGAGTTGCGCTTCAGGCTCCGGGCCAGCCAATCGAGTGACTGCATCCAAACGGGCGGCGATCGGCGCATCGTCCGGCATCGCTTCGCTCAAAACCCGCAATGCAGCCAGCGCAGCTCGAGGCGCGACCCGGTCAACGCTGGGAATATTGACTAATTCGTCGGCGTGCTGCAGTCGCTTGGGCAAGCCACTGCCGGCATCCAGCGAGCAGGCCAGCGCTTTAGTCAATTCGCCATTATTTCCCTGAGCACGAGCGACTTCTACCCATAAGGGCGCGACCGAAGCCAGATCGGCACCAGAGTCGACGGCGTCGGCCAATACCGCGGCGGCATCGTCTAATGCTTCGTCCCCAGCCAGCAAAAGTTCGGCATAGGCCACCAGACTCTCAGCTCGGTCGCCTGGATCGCACTCAGCCAATGCAAGTCTTTGAGCTGTCAAGCCTTCCTGTCGAGCTTCGACTTGGGCTGTGGCTGTCTCCATCAGCTCGCGGGCGAGACTTAGATTCGGCCTGCCGGCCAGCAGGCGGTCCAAAACGGCCACTGCGGCCCGACCGTGACCTTGATTGACATGGCTGCGCGCCGCATCCAAAAGCGTATCGGCCCAAGCTGGACCTTCCGCCGCCAACACCGCGGTGGCATCGACGAGATGCCCATGACGGAACAATCGCGCAAACACCGGCGCGTCGGCCGTCAGGGCTGCTAATGACCTGCCAACGTCAACTGAGGGAAAAAGGCGAAAGGATTCGCGATATAGATCCGTCGCTCGCTCTGGATCTCCCGACAGCACCAACTTTGCGGCGGTGTGCAACAGAGCAGCGCGAACGCGCGGGTGGGGCTCTTGGGCGGAGAATTGCAACAAGGCAACGGCCACGGACTCCCCAGAGGCCAGTTGGTCTTGCAAAGACTTAGCTAGCTGTTCGACGTCCGCCGGATCGGTCAATACAGCGGCGTCGACTGGCACCATCATTGGAACCTCTTAGGGCGCGTGCAAGAATAACTCGATCTGCGTGTGGAACGGAGCGGCGAGTCGGCTTGCAAAGCTGGGAGTTAGCGACCCACCAAGCATGCAATGGGCCGGGGTGCAAAATCGACTTGATTTTGCACGGACCCTTAGTGGGCGAGCGCAAGCGCATGCGCGCGCCAGAGTTTAGGCGCAGTTGGGGACAATGCCAAGCAGCGACGCAACCGGCTTGCGCCTGAAGTGGTCGTCCATGAACTGCGCGGCTCAATGGTCAACAGTGCATAGGTCAACGGCTGTATTTGTCTTCGAGTCGCTCGACATCATCCAGTTCAGGCGTGCTGACTTCGACCAGCCGGACGTCGCCGTGGTGAGCACAAAATCGATGGATTACGCCAGGTTCAATGTGCCAGCTTTGGCCGGGTTGCAGAACTTCAGTGCAATCCGGCGTTCGGCCTAATTCCAGCGTCAACGTGCCTTCGAGTACAAAAATCGTCTCTTCTTTAACCTTGTGATATTGCCGCGACAACATTTCACCATCGCGAATGATCAAGAATTTGCCCGCATACCGTGTTGTTTGCGCCCAAATTTCTTCGTGACCCCACGGTTTGTCGACTCTACGCACGCAAAAACTCCTCGATGCCGGTTGGCGAGTTGGGCGGCGCAGTTTGCCATGGAGACCAAGTGGCGTAAACGGCTACTGGTGCCCGCGATCCCCCGCTTTGGGCGCATCTCTGCGTCGCGGCGTCGCCTTTCTCCTTGCTCCTTGATCTGCATCCCAAATCGGGGGCCGCGGAGAATTTCGTTGGGGAATCCTGGGTGCCCACCGTGCGCTCGTTTGGCCCACCAATGCTAACCGCGGTCCATTTGGGCATTTTGGGGCAAAGATTCTGCGGGGCGCCGAGGGGCCCTTACGGCCGCCCAAACACTAAGACAATGGACCGCAATCGCCATCGCCAACGCCCACATCGCCTGAGGTCCGAATCGACGCGGCAGCCAATCATGGGCAGCCCAGTGAACAAACGGCAAGGTATCCATACGGTTGAGAACACTAGATGCGTCCGCCCACGCCAGCGCTAGCAGATGCAAGACCGCAAACAGCGTCCACGCCGCTGCCACCAGATAGCCGCGCAATGCCAATCCGAGCCCGGGCACGACTAGGGCGCAAGTCAGCCGAACTGCGGCTGGCCAACTCAGGGCGATCTCCTAATTAACTGGCTAATTTCAGTGCGCAACAAACCGCTCCAGCCCGTTGCGCCGAATCCGCAAGTGGCCACGCTGGGTAATCGCAAAATCCGTACCTAACTTATGCAACCGCACTGTCACCGGCAACGAATAGACCCGCGTCGACGCTTTGAGGTGCACCCGCGCCATGCCCACCACCGGCACCCGCTTGAGCTGGTCGTCGAGCTTGACCAAAAGTGGCGAAAAATCGTAGCGAAATACGTGCTTTAGCCCGACCAATCCCTGCTGGTGCAAAATCGGCAAGCCGTCGTGCTTGAGCCGTTCTTTGATGACAAGTTGATGGACGACTGACGTATCGCCCAGCGCAGCATTGAGCGGATCGGGGGCCATCTTTCGGATTAGTGTAATCGTTTCACGGGCTAACGCGAAGTCGCTGTGGTGCGGATCCATGCGCTCTTGCAGGCTCAAGTGCGCCACCCGATCGGCGTAGCCGTGCTTGACTCGGCGCGCCAGCCAATCGCGACCCAACTCCTTGATTCGGTCCTTGGCGGCGTACACCAAAGCGCCAACGGCACAGGCGACCAGCAACGAAAACGTGGTGCTGGCCGCAGTCGCGTTGGCAAAGAGCCAGATTTGCCCAACAAAGTAGAACACGGACGCCACCATGGCCATCGCCGCCGCTATCCAGTTGCGCAGGCGCTGGTCGAGCATGTAAGCGCGCGCCTCTACAAACAGGGCCTGCTGAAAATGTTTCTTTAACAGGGCGCCGCGCTGGACAAACCCTTCAATTTCATGGGCATTATGCGCATCGGCAAACTTGATATTCTTGTGCTTGCGGTGAGCGACCTCCACTTTGAGAATGTCGAGCACGGCCGCCTGCACCGCGTCGGCGCGATCGCCTTGCAATGCCGGGTCAATTCGCCCAGAGCGCGCTCGCAACGGCCCCATCAGGCGCACAATTTTGGTCACCAGCATCAGCACCTGATTGGACACAAATTCGTCGGCGAGCCCATGCTCGCGCTCCAATGCCTCATCGCGCGCATCGCGCAAATAATCCAATGCTTGCCGCGCTTGAGTCGCTCCGTCGACAGCCGAATGGAGGGCTGCCAGCAAGTCCGCGCCTTCGGCTTGGCCAATCAGGCGATCGCGACGGCGAATAGCCAATAATTGAGCGCCGATAGCCTCAGTCGCCTTCTTGAGTTCATGCACAGCCGCAAGGGCGCGCCGCCGCAGCTGTTCGATCGGGGCCCCTTCTTGCCGGTGACCGGGTTGCAACACAGGGCTCATCAAACGCGAGCGAACCGTGAAGTGATCCCAAGGCAGGTGCGCGAGCCAAATGGCGTCCGGAATAGTGATATCAAAGGTGGTATCCCAAGTCTGCTCCTCGCCCACCGCCGCGATCGGCACTGTCACCACCCACTCCAAGCGCGAACGATCGTGAACCGCCACCTTCAAGTTGGGCCTGGGAGCGAGTTCCGTCACCTGCGCAAAGGCAAGTGGCGTTGCCTTGCTAGGAGGCGCAATTACGGCGACCACCGGTTGGCCGGCAACTGCTACTTCGCCAATCTTGATGCCACCATGGGCCATTTTGCCGCGAGCCTCCATGGGCAACTGTACGCTTTTTTGGCTGCGGCGCCAGATACACGCCGCTTGTGCCAGAGAGCGGTCGATGACCGCAGGTGAACTTGACACTGGCTGGCACTCCGTTTCACCTTGGGCCAGCCGCGTCTGCCGCGGACCACAGGAGCAAAATGCTAAACCATAGTGTTTCTCGACTATTGCTTGCCATTGCCGTTTGCGCCGCCGTGATCAGCGCAGCGCCCGTTTTCGCTCAGGATGACGGCGGAACGTCCAAATATCGCGCCACTGTGAGCTTCAATCCGCTGCTTTTGTTGGATCCAATCTTCGAAGTAACGGCAGAATTTCGCGTGTTGCCCATGATAGGCGTCGCAGCCATTGGCGGTGGAGGCGCTCGCACTCGCACGGTCAATTCTGGCTTTGGCGATGCGACTGCCAAAGACAACTTGTTTGTGGCGGGCGTACAGGCCTCATATTACCTGTCGGGAAATTTCGACGAAGGCATTCACGCTGGATTTGAAGTCATGTACGCGAGGTCACAGCTTGTAGACAGCGCTGGCACACCTACGGCTTCAGCGCCCAGCACCAGCACTACAGTCGGAGCAATCGGCGGCTACAAGCTCAACTGGCCAATTTCACGTCAGATTGGTTTAACGGGTCTACTGCAAGCGGGCTATGGCTGGGTTGTAGCGTCGAGCAAAGGCACAAGCAGCGACAGCAAGGCGGAACCTTTGCTCAATGTGCAATTTGGCGCCAGCTTCTGAATTGTGCCCGAATTGAGAGACTTCTCCGACTCTCGTAACAAACGGGTAGGCGCGCCCGACGAATCGACACAAAATAGCCGGCTCCCCAAGCGAACAGGCGCGCGCGACCTAAGATCAACGAAATCTTGATGGCGTCGTCAGGGCAAATTATCGAGTGGATCAGTCGGCGTCGTCGCGATCGGAATACGGACCGCGCCATCGCGGGCCTCAACGCGCAAGCTGCTCAAGAATCCCCGGATTTCACTTGATTTTCGTCGCAAGTCATCGCGTTCGCCATAAGCGGTCGCGGTGTATAGGCCGTCTTCGGCCTCAGCGATCACCAACCACAGCGCCATTGCTGGTTTATTGCGCAGTTCCGTCGCTTCGACAGCGCGGGCATCCAGATCGCCCAACCGCAGTTGCTCGTCGCGCTCCAGCCCCGCCTGTCCCGTCTTGCCCAATGCGCCGATCAAGCTGTCTACGTAGGGCTTGGTGCCGCCCGGTGGCGTTTCGCTGCGATGAACCCGCATCACGATGCCGCGGTCCTGACCCAGTGGCCACAGCCAAGTCTGATCGTCAATAATCTTACAGCCTTTGGGCGGCACCGCACTGACGACGTTACTTTGACCGATGGGCACGACTAGGCGACCGCCACTGACCTCGGGCAGCGGTTGCGGGGCGATCTGGCCAGAACAGGCCCATGTGGCCACCGTGAAGCCGGTGGCGAAGAATAAACGTGACAAGTGGCGGCTAAGTTCCATAGGGCGAACATACAACGACCCGGACCTGCCGCAAATGCCCGGCGCCGCACTGGCTAAGTCCACGCCGCACTGGCTGTCCACGCCGCACTGGCTAAGTCCACGCCGCACTGGCTAAGTCCACGCCGCACTGGCTCAGTCCACGCAACCTAGGCCGCGCACTCCCCTTCGCGAGCAGCCTCAGCCAAGAACGCCGAAGTCGCACCAATATCCCAAAAATCGAGTTCCGTTGCGGTCGTTTCGTTCAACACCAACAAATCCGCGATGACCGGTTGCAGTATTTCCGCTGTAGTTTCACGGAGGTAAGCGCCAGCCGTTTGTTCTGCAGTCTTATGAGCATCGGCAAACGCCACCAATCGCTTGACCGCATCGGGAGCACGGCGCGCCGGAATGAGCCCGAGATCGCGACCAAATGCTGCGCCGGCGGGACTGATGCCGCCACCGACCAGCACTCGATAATGCGGCGCTGGTCGACCATCGACGCGCTTGAGAGCGCCGTAAAACCCAAAGGTACCGATGTGATGCTGGCCACACGCATTGTGACAGCCGCTGATCTTGATGCTCAAGTCGGTATCTGGCCGCCCTTGCAGTTGATCGACAAGCGAATCCGCTAAAAAGCGTGAAAATGTGATGCCCAAATTGCAGGTCGAGATACCGGGGCAGCTGGTAATGTCCGCGGTAGTGCCGGCGCCGGGCTTGGCCAGACCTGCCGCCTTGAGCGCCTGAAAAAGTTGGGGCAGATCTTCAACCTTAATCGCCCTCAACATCGCGTTTTGATTGGGGGTAAAATGAAGTTTGCCCTCGCCAAATTGCTCAGTAATGGTCGCCAGCGCCAGCAGGTGGTCTGCGGTCACTTCGCCGCCACGGTCAACGCGAACATGCACAAACACCCGCCCGGCAGTCCGCGTTTCGCGCACCGCAGTCGCCGCCCACGCCGCAAAACCAGAGGCCCGCGCCTCTTCGTCGGTGGGCCGCGCGTACATCCAAGACTTGGCCGCGGACTGTGACGCCGCAGTCCAAACGACAACGTCGATGTCAAGGGCCGGCGGCGGGTCCAGCAGCACTTTATCCAGGTATTCCTGGTATTTAGCGCGAAATACCTCATCGCCCATTTTGCGCAGCACGTGCTTGATCCGGGCCTTGCTGCGAATCTTGCGATTGCCGTGTTCCTGAAAAAAATCGATGACGGCCAACATAGGGGTCAAAATATCGCACGCCGGCCACGCCGGATGGACCACCAAACCGGAGCGCGGCATCGAGGCCAAGCCGCCACCAACCAACATGCGAAACGCGGGCTTGCCATCGGCGGTGGTCGTGGCCACCAGCCCTACGTCATGGATCGCCGCGTAGCCGCGGTCAGCATCCGACCCTGAGATGGCAATCTTGAATTTGCGCGGCAGGCCTTGGGCCCGCGGATTGCGCAGAAAAAATCGAACAATTTCCTGCATATATGGCGTTGTGTCGAAGACTTCGTCCGTAGCCAATCCAGCCCACGGGTCCATGGTAATGTTGCGCACCGCGTTGCCGCAGGCTTCGGTCATGGTCATGCCAGCTTCCGCAAGCTTGCGCATGTAGCCGTCGACCTGGGGCAGCGGAAAATGGTGAATCTGAATGTTCTCGCGGGTAGTGATGTGCCCGACTTTGTCGTCGGCCAGCGCGACAATCTCTGCGACTACACGCAGTTGCTTGGGCATGATGATGCCACCGGGCATTTTGACCCGCAGCATGAACACGTTGTCCTGTCTTTGGCCATAGACGCCGCGCGTGAGCCGATAGGCTCGATACGCATCAGGAGCCAAGCGCCCGGCAGCGTAATCTTCAGTGCGGGCGATGAACTCGTCAACATCCGACAACACGCTATAGTCATTAGCAAAATTAGCCGCTGAACCGTCCAATTCTTCGTCGGTATCGATGTCCATAATGCTCCGGATGGGTGACCCTGACGCTCTTATTCCGGACCATCTGGGTCCGATAGGATGCCCTTTGCGAGTTTGCGCAGCGGCCGCCCCGGTGTCAAATCGCTCCTGCAGACATGCGCGGTATTCAACGCTTTCAAAGTGGTGTGGTCTGTTGGCCAACTCCGAGCAGTGTCAGAAGCGTCCACGGCGGCGCAAGTTGCTTAGGCTGTAGTCGTAGTGCGTTCGTGGTATTCTGACCGTGGGCCCGTGGCGACGTGGACAGCCGCGAATCGCACTGGTAACGGCCAACGCTCCTATTTTGGGGCAGTGGCCAGCAGGTCTACGCCGACCGAGGTAGCCATGTCAGCGACCAATTCAGATGTTATTTACGACTGGAACGAACTCAAGCGCGACAAACCGCCGATTCGCCCGGGGTTTGCCTTGGTCGACGAGACCTTGCGCGATGGGATTCAGTCGCCCTCGATTACCAATCCGCCCATCGGCCAAAAGCTCGAAATCCTGCATTGTATGGAAGCGTTGGCGATCGACGTTCTCGATGTGGGCTTGCCAGGGGCGGGTGCGCTGGCCGTAGCTGATGTGACCCGTTTGGTCGAAGAGATCCGCGACCAGCACATGCGGATCGTGCCCAATTGCGCAGCGCGCACGCATCCAGCTGATATCACTGCTATTGCCAACATCGCCCACAAGACTGGCGTCGAGATTGAAGTGTGCGCGTTCTTGGGAAGTTCGCAGGTGCGCCAATTGGTCGAAAACTGGGACGTCGACCACATGACCAAGCTGGTCGTCGCGGCGGCGGACTTGAGCATCCACAATCAACTGCCGTTTAGTTTTGTCACTGAAGACACCACTCGCGCGCATCCGGATACTCTGCGCACGTTGTTTAAGGCCGCCATCGACCACGGGGCGACCCGGCTAATTCTATGCGACACCGTTGGCCACGCTACGCCCGATGGTTTGGCCAACTTGTTGGAATTTACCCGAGGTGTCGTCGCCGAGACTGGCGCTCAAGTTGCGCTCGATTGGCATGGGCACAATGACCGCGGTCTAGCAGTCCCGCTGTGCCTGACGGCGCTCGAGCTGGGGTTTGATCGCGTTCACGGCACCTGTTTGGGCGTTGGTGAGCGCGTCGGCAATGCGTCAATTGACCAAATCCTGTTGAATTTGAGGCTGCTCAAGGTCTGGGATCATTCACTGTCTGGCCTGCGGCAGTACGTCCAAACAGTCTCGCGGTACTATGGCGTGCCGATTCCGTATAATTATCCTGCATTTGGCACCGATGCCTTTCGCACGGCGACGGGCGTGCACGCTGCGGCTATCGCCAAGGCCATCAAGATCGGGCGGCGCGATCTTGCCGACACGGTATACAGCTCCGTTCCCGCTCATGAAGTCGGCTGTAAGCAGATGATCGACATCGGTTTTTACAGTGGCAAGGCCAATGTCGAAATGTGGTTGCTGGATCACGATCTCGAACCGACCGAATCCCGAATTCAAGCTATTTTAGGCCGCGCCAAAGTGGCCGACTCCACGCTGACGGAGGCGCAAGTCCTCGAGGCCCTAATTACGGCTGGCGCCCTGCCCTCCGGCGCTGCTAACGCCGCGACTCAACACTCCAACGCTTAGGGCTCGTAAATGAATAAGTCATTCATTTACCGTGCCCGTTTGCTTGCTGCGTGGGTCGCAAGCTCGCGTCTTTACAGCCGACTCGCTGCTCCGTTCTTTTCGCAGATCGATCGAGTTATTCTTTTACACGCCCTTAGTGGCCGCCGTGACTGATAGTCCAGCCTCAACGCGCCGTAAGTCCTCGACGGAGCACCCGATCCTCGTGGTCGGTCTCGGCCATGTCGGCGTCGCCGTGGTCCATCGCCTGCACGCGCTGGGCGTTCCGGTGACTGCGCTGATGACTCCAGCCGAGTTGGCGCGGCAGGGTTCTGAGCTGCAGAGTCTGGGCATCGGCATCATCAACGGTAGCGCGGCGTGGGAACACGATCTCGCCCGTCAAGACTTTTCGACTCTAGGCGCAGTGATTTTGGCCGCGGACAATGACTCCGGCAATGTCGACGCGTGCTTGCTGGTGCGGCGTAAAAGCCCAGATGTGCCGATGCTGGTTCGGGTTTCTGATCCGACCTTGGTCAGGTTCCTGCGCGTGAGCGTGCCGCATGTGGAACCCTATTCGATGGGTTCGGTCACCGCGCCAGTTGCGGCGGATTTGGCTCTGCAGTTGCTCAGTAGCGGTCACAAAGGTCCACAAGTTCGCAGGCCTACGCCGCAATCCGTGCGGATTCGCACAGCGCTGTGGGCAGTGCTGCTCACGTCTTTAATGACTACGGTTGCGGGTATTTTGGTTCTGGCGTCGACCCTCAAGGTGCAGGGCGTGGATGCGTTGGCGCTGGCCGCAAGCTGGGTCTTTACCGGCGCGGCGCCCACCGTTGCCAAGTTGGCGCCTGCGATTCATTGGCTGGCGGTGCTGCTGACATTGGCCGATCGCGCAGCACTGGTGGCCGCGACCCTGTTGCTGCTCGATTGGTTGATGCAGCGCCGACTGGCCGGAGTGGTGCAACCGGCGCCGGTGAATTTGCATGACCACGTGGTCGTGCTTGGCGCAGGCAATGTCGGCGCTCGCGTGGCTGAGATCTTGCACCAGCGTCGCGTTCATGTCGTCGTGGTGGAGCGCGACGGCGGCCTAGGCAACGTGCAGCGACTGCGAGCGGCGGGCATTCCGGTCGTGGTTGGCGACGCGACAGTCGACGAAACGCTGGATTTGGCCGGCGCTTGGCATGCCGCCGTGGTGATGGCGCTGACCAGCTTGGACTCCGTCAATTTGCATGTGGGGCTACTGCTTGCCGATCGAAAGGCGGCGATTCCAACAGTCGTACGCTTGCTATCGCCGGAACTGAGCGAACATGCCAGCCGGACGGCCCAAGTCTCGCCGCTGTCACCGGTCGCAGAGACCGCAAGTTACGTGTGTCGAACCGTTGAACGTCTGCGGCGCGAACATGGCAAAAGCCGCGAACGCCTGCCTGCCAGCCCGACACCGGATCCGGGTCGACCGGTTGGACGCTACGCGGGTACTGAATTTGAAGGCCCCCTTCGCAATACCGACCAGCATCAAAAGCTGGCACAGGCAAGGGAGACGCCGCGACCAGCCTCCACAGACAGCGCTGCACCAAATGGCGGCGCCACCCAGCCCAATGGCGAGCATGGGGACACTCCACCCCCAGTTACCGCCGCCGCTGATCGGGTTGCCGATGGTGGACCTCATGAATCTACTTAGTTTTCTTTTGGTTCTTTTGACGACGCTTGCAACAGTGACGCCCGGGGCCAGCGAAGCTTGGGCACTGACGAAAGATCAATCGCCACTGCCGACGGCTATCACCTCGACGCAACTGCCGACGGACTCAGAATTGGAAGACTCGTGGGCGCGCGTGGCTTTGCGGGCCAATCCGGGTCCTTATCAGTACTTGGCCTACGAAGTGACGATGCGTGGCAATGCGGGTGTTGTCTCCAATGTTCGGGGATTCATGGGCCGCAGCGACGTGATAAGCAAGACCGATCTGATCCGCAAAGAGGACGTTCGGCGGCTTTTCGGCTTTCTGCGCGATCAGGGTCTCTTGAGCATGCGCCTGCCTGAAGCGCCGACGCCGACTGCATCCGCGGGCAAGGCAAAGGGAAAGCCAGTCGCTGTGATTCCGCCGTTTGATCCGAACAACCCGCACCTAGGACCGGCGCGTTCGACAGTGCCGGTGTTCGACCTCTCGTTTCGGCTGGGAGGTCGCGAAGCGACGGTTCTAGTGGCCGATCCGTTCAGCCACCCCGATCGCCGGTTCGCGACTTTGATCAATGTCGTGCGGCAGGTGACTCTGGCCGTCTCAGGTGACATTGCCTATCAGCCACCGACAGGGACCATGGGCACCCAAGGGTATATTTTCATTGATAGTGTTCCAAGCGCCGAAGTGACTATCGACGGCGTGGCCATTGGCGAGTCGACGCCCGTGATCAGCTGGACGATTGCCTCTGGATCGCACGTTATCACGCTTGAAAACAAGAGGTTAGGCGTCAAGGCCGAAACCAAAGTCTGGGTACATTCTGGGCGGACAACATCGGTGGAGCTTGTGTTGCCGTGAGTGGTCCCGACTCTGACGCCCCGCACGACGCGCTTTGTGGGCCCCCAAGTGCTGGCTTGGCTGCCGTTCATCCCGGCTGGCGGGCGAGCAACGACGATGAGGTACTTACCGCCGAACTAGCTGAGCCATCGTCAGCCACCGATTCGGATAGGGCCGCGACGACGCTGCGAATTTTGCGAAGCCTAGACGCGGCATTATCGGCCACGCTCGATCCGAACTTGCGTATGCGCAAGGTGGCTCGCTTCATCTGTGACACGGCGCCTGAGCAGTTGGCACAAGTCTTGGAGCACTCGGCTCGCGACTCAGTTGCTGGCGGATGGCGTCAAACGTGGCTGGCTCTGCTCCACTGGATGCTGCACGCGCGGCCACGGCCGCGTTTTCCGGTCGGTCACTGGCCGGTACCAAGCGACGATTTGGCACCGGACGGTACCCACATTGCTGAAATCATCGAGGCCGCAGTCGCGCTGCAATTACCGTTTACGAGCATCGTGTTGCGCGATGCCTTTGCCCGCCTCGCCGGCAATGAGGCTCAACTACTGCAATTGCACCCCAGCGTTGAAAAGTGGTCACTTGGTCTGCGACGCGAGCGGGCTAGGGCTACGGCTACGACTCACCAAAATTGGCTGCTGCTGGACTCGACGCCGGCGGTAGTGCAAATTTTGGCTGAGAATCCCAAAACGCTGGAGCCCCACGCGGTCCAAATCGCCAGTATGCGCCCCCAGCATCCGTGGGCCTTGCAAGCACTTTTGCTGCAACCGCGCTGGCTTGGCAATGACAAAGTCTGCGAAGCTGCGGCGCGCAACTCGTCGACGCCGACGTGGCTGGTACTGGCGCTGGCCCCGCTATTGCCGCGCAAGATCCAGATGGCGTTGGTGCACTTGCACTGGATCGACCGCGACGCCCGCGCCATCTTGGGCCAATGGCACGGGGTGGCGATGTTGCGGCTGTCGGCTCATGATCCCGGCCAAGCCTTCGTAGTCGATGAAGATGTTGATCTTGAAAAGTTTATTCAAGATTTCGCGCCAGACCATTGCTAAACCGATTGCCAGCCGGCGCGTATTCTTGGGACATATTCGCTATACAATCATTTGGTTGCGCGGACCAAGTTCAAACAAGCCTACGGCGTAAGTGCGTGCCATTTCTGGGCTTGATTGTGCCAATGGTGCAGAACTCCCTCGCGATCGAGGCCGAGCAAGTCGTCGCCCATCAGCCAAATCCCAATCAGATCACCTTCGCGGTCAATATAGTTGGCTTGAGTGCCCGAATAGACCCCACCGCCACGGTCCAGTCCGTACCAAGTCGGGCCATTGGCGCGCACTTCGCGAACACCTTTGGCGATCGGCTCACCGTCCTTGTCCCAGTGCCCACCCTTCCAGCGAAATAGCGCTCCCTCGCGTTGATCGAGCACGTACAAAGTCCCTCGCGTCGCCAGAAGCGAACCCTGCACCGGCCGCTGTGACAACGGACTTCGTTTGGCGCCAACAACCGCGGAAACAATTCCGGCTTTGTCCAACACGTACAGCACGCCTTCACTGGCTTCGATATCGCGGGCTTGACCAATACCGGTCTGCTTCCAACTGCCGGTGCCACGGTCATACGCGACCACATTGCCTTCCTGATCGGTCGCGTAGATTTGGCCGGTTACATCGTCAACGTCCATCGCCGTCGCTGGTCCGACATCGAAATACTTGGCACCGCTGCGCAACCACAGTTTCCCAGTGGTAGAAATCGCCAACAGCGGCAGGTTTTGTTCAATGTATTGAGCGGATTTAGCGCGATCGGGCTTGGGCACACTCTCTAGCGCCGCGGCCAGCGAATCGTTGAGCCACGCAACGTCGCCGACTCCGCTAACTACGGTGCGGCCGCTATAGGTCATCGCAGAAAACAACGCACACAGCACGCGTTTGCCCGCCTCGCCGGGAAACCGCTTCTCAATATCCGCGAACAAACGCTTGACCAGCACCGACATCTGGGCGCCAGACGGCAAATGGACTGGCGACTCGGCCTTGCCTGCCTGAGGCGTTGTCGGCTGCGCACCGGCAATGGCGTGCCCCAGATCGCCTTTTTGCTCCACAAAACCACGAACGAGGTTGACGGGCCGGGCGAAGCCGAGCGACTGAGCGTTGCGCCGAATATAGGTATTGATGCCAATCAGTTTGGCGTCCATGTCGAGCAATGGCCCACCGGAATTGCCTGGATTAATAGCGGTTTCCGTCTGCAATGCATTCTTGCGAATCGCCGAAATCGACCCCGACGTCAGCGTCCACGCCAGCCCTTGCGGATTGCCTATCGCGATGACGTCCTGACCCACTTTGGCAGCATCAGAGTCACCCCAAGCTACGAACGGGTAACCACCTTTACGTTCAGGCAGTTGTAGCAGCGCTAGGTCGTTTTCCACATCGACGCGCAAGACTTTGGGTTGCAACGCTTTGGACTTGTGGCTGTCCAAATAAGCGCGCAAATCCTCTTCAACGATGCGCTCTTTCGGATCATAGAGGAACACCGCAAAGGAGCGCGCCCGCGGCGCATCAGCCACGACATGGTAGTTGGTGATCAGCAAGCCTTTGGGGTCGACAACCACGCCTGAGCCCACTTCGGACCCGCTCGGCGTCGCCAACACAATTAAGGCGGTAGCCGGAGCGCAACGGTCAAATACTTCAGACTTACTGAGACCTGCGGCCAAGCTGGCCCAAGCAGACGACGCCAAAAGCAGCACGGTCGCCGCTACGGCAGTTGTCTTCGAAATAGCGGAGTTTTTCATGACGTTAACGGTCTCCTGCGAACGCAGACGCACGTTCGCCGCGCGCGATTCGCCCGGTCACGTTAGGGTGGCGCAGCACAGGCGTCAATTCGCCGTAGCTAGGCCAATGCTTGTGTCGGTACTCGTCCATTTTCTCGCGGACACCTCCAGTTTCGGCTCGCGGCCTTGCAACCCCCAATCCTCTGGTTGCGGCGCTTGCCGTCCGTGACCTACGCTGCTGCGGATGACTGAACTTCAAGTCGCAAAAGCTACGCCCGAAGTCGCCAAAATGATCGCGGACTTGGCCGCACAACCCGCAACGCCCTCTTCAGAACCGCCGCCGGTCAGCAAGTGGTGGGACTGGGCCCAAGTGGTCGCGCCAACCGCCGCGGCGGTGTGGGCTTACCGTTCATCGCTGCACTTTGGGCTCATCGCCGACGCGCGTTTCTTGATCGTGGAAAATACCAAGCTGCGCTCTTGGTCAGACTTGTGGCCGAATGTAACCCACGATTACTTTTGGTCGTCATCGGGAAATACCATCCCCTACTGGCGGCCACTGACCAAGGCCTCTTGGCTGGCGGAGACCATCGCGGGCGCCGGCGCAACGTGGCCTTTTCATGCGATGCAAGTTCTGTGGTTTGCCATGGCTTGTGTCGGCGTCGCCGTTCTGGCCCGCACACTGGGCGCGTGGCCGCTGTGGGCTGTTCTGGCCGGCGTGGTCGCGGCTCTGCATCCGGTGGCCTTGGAGCCGGTTGGGCTGGTCATGGCGCGCTCGGATGTGGTCGCAGCGGCTGGGGCGCTGTGGGCCTTGATTGGATTCGCGCGCCAGCTGCAGGACCCTAAATTGCGCTGGCTTGCACTGCATATCGCCGGTTTGGCTGTCGCTTTGGCCAGCAAAGAAGCGGCTGTGACCCTGCCGGTCGTGCTGTTGGTGTGGCTGCTGCAAGTCCGTGACCGCGATCAGACATGGCGTGCGACCTTGATGCCGGCGCTACCTGCGTTGGTCTTGGCGCTGGGCTACGTCGTTGCCCGCCGGGTGGTTTTGGGCGACCGGCAAGGAGCCGAGATTGCGTTCGATCCTCTGCGTATGTTGGCAGGGGCTGGACAGTACGCGTTGGGGCTGTTGCCCGGTCGGAGCGAGTCCAGCATCCACAATTTGCCACTCACGATGGCGATCGAGCCCCTGCGCATGGCGGCGTGGCTGCTGGCGCTGGCGTCGTGGGGCCTGTGGTTGGGCTGGTCACTGCGAAAACGCTGCCCTGACGCGATGTTGCTGATCTGGATGGCCCTATCGATTGCGCCTGTGCTGATGGTCAAGCAGCTCAATGTTCCCGGGGTGGATGGCAAGATTGCCCTTGCGGATCGGTGGCTTTTCCTTGCCATGTTGGCGATGCAAGTGCTGCTGGCGTTGGTGGTCTCGCGGTTGCGGCACCGTTGGCTGGCGCGCACGGGATTCGTGGCAGCGGCAGTGTGGACGGCTGTTCGCCTGGCAGACATCGACGCTCAGGTGGCCGCTTATGCCGACGATGCCAGCTTGGTGGCTCTGGAGGACCGCCAGTTTGCCGCCACGCCGCTTGAACACCGGACCCAACAAGATCGGTGCCGGTTTGCGATTCGGACCCTGATCACGCTGGGCCAGCGCGGCGATTTTGCCGAAGTCGTCGCTGCGTCAGAGCGCGCCGAGCCCGCGTGTCGCTATGCCGCGGAATTTCGCTTTAACCGCTTCGTCGCGCTAGTCGAAAATCGTCAGTATAGTCTCGGAATTGCTGAAGGACGCCGCTTGTTGGCCGACCCACCTGCTGACCGCCGGTACGCTGCTTCGCTGCGTTTCCTGATGGGCCGAGCCTTGGTCAAGACCAGTCAGCATGCTGCCGCCGAGTCCATGCTGCGAGAATCACTTAAGATGGGCCTGCAAACCTGCGAGTCCGCCCAGCTGCTGGCGCAGGCGTTGCAAGCAAAGCCCGATGCTGCGGGCGCCGCCAAGTGGTACGAGCGGGCAGCGGCGTGTTTGGCCAAGACCGGGCAAGCAAACGCCGCCGAATGGTCAGCTGCGGCACGTCAATGGCAAACGGCCGGCAACCGCGAGCGCGCACTGCGGGCCATTGAGCGTTCAGGGCCACCTAGCGTGCGCGATCCACCAGCACCAGTCATGGCCGCTCCGCCAGCATCGGACCTGAGCCCAACGTCCAACCCCGCTTCGCATATGTAACTATTTTGGCGGCGCCGTCAGTGAATCCAAGTCGTCGTGACTCTTGCGCAATGCCGCAGCATCTTTGCCAAATTTGAATCCAACCGCAAAGCCGCCCTGCATGACCGTCACATCGTAGGTCGACACCTTGTTCTGTGCACCGATTTCGCCATGCCAAAAACTCGACTCGAAGAATAGCCTGGCGATCCAGTCGTCATTGCGCCAATCCGCTGACAATCCGCCACCATAGGTTAGTCCATCGCTACCGACCAACCAACGCAAATCATCGATATTGGCAATTGCCAAGTTTGGATCGACAGGAGGCGGGGTAACCCAGCGATAGCCGAGGTGACCAGCCAAGGTCAACCCCCAGTTTTCATTGAAATCTATCGTCGCCATCAGTGGAACCAGTGCACGTTTGCCGCCTGTTTCGTCAGCCAGGGCGGTGCCGAAAATCACACCAGTGGACAGATGCAAGTGCATCGAACCCAAGGGGGTTTTCAACAACCGGTAGTTGGCGTCGACCTCAGCCAGTCCCGATCCACCGATCAGTCGAAGGCCAGCTTCAAGATTCTCAATAATTCCATAATGATAAGCCAACTCAGGCCAGCCGCTGATTTTGCCCTGCGCTGAAGGTTCCTTGATGGAATCTGTCGACGTGCCGTTGTACCACTTCACGGTATCCGCTTTGAGTTGTGCGCCTGCCATGGCAATTCCGATTTCGTGCTCACCGACGGCAAGAATGCGTGCCGACCGCACGTGCACGGGACTGAAACAGGCAGAAGTCGCCATAAACACCAATGCAGCGCCCAAACGCGCTGCAGTCCAACCCATTGTCATCACTTACTCCTGCTTGCCAGACTGCAATTGCTTGAGGCGATCGCGAATGCGTCGGCTGTCTGCTGCGAGTCTTAGCGGATTCTTTAGAAATTTCTGGTACATCTCGGTCGCGGCGGCCCTATCGCCGGCCGCATCGGATAGCTCGCCGAGAGCCAACTGCGCTCCAGCATCTTCGGGAGCGACCTCGATCGCCCTACGCAACTGCTTCATGGCGTCGGCAATCTGCCGCTTGTGCACCAGCAAGCGCGCATAAGCAATCAACAATTCGTGGTTTGGCTGCGGCAATTCTTCGATCGCTTGCTTTGCGGCAACTTCCGCCTCGTCAATCTGGCCGACACCCTGTAAACATACAACTTTTGCAGCATGGGCTGGAGCAAAAAATGGCCGAACGCTGATGGCCTGCTCCAACAAGTCCAACGCAGGTTGCCACTGACTTCGCGCCATCCAGACTAGGGCCGTGTCGTACAACAGCGAACCATGGGCTGGCGCAATCTTGTTCGCCGCCTGATAGGCCTGCAGGGCCTCACTCCACAGGCCGCGACGAGCGCGCGCTGCACCCACGTTGGCGAGCACGCGGACGTCGTCTGGGGCGATGAGCAGCGCTTGTTCAAGCACGCGCAGGGCAGCGACGTCTTCGCCTTGACGCAAGTACAACACCCCCAGGTGGCACAGGGCGGCATGAAACTGGCCATCCAGGTCGCTGGCCCGTTGAAAATAGCCTTGCGCAACCGATGGTTTTGCAGATTCAAGCGCCCACAGGCCCAAATGATAGGCGCCTAAAGCCGAACCGGGATGCTTGGCAAGGTGGCGGTCTAGGGCTGCCTTGGCCTCGTCCAACTCACCATCGCGCAATGCCTGCGCTCCGTCGGCGAGATCGCCGTTGAGGGTCTCCAATTTGGCGCCGTCGGCCGCTAGCGTCTCCACCAAGGCACGGTCGCGGTCGACCACTTCCTTGCGGGCAGCGCAACCGGCCCCGAGCATGCAACAGGCCGTAACAACAATGACCGTATTCCACGCGATTGGCCCCAATGGACACGCTCCAGCAATGCGAACCGCCGCAACTCAACAGCAAGCTGGCGGTGCCGCCGAGAATAGCGCAGCGTCGGTTGCGTCGCTACCGCAGTTGCCGCAGAATCGCCCGATGGACCTCGACCTGCAAGAACGAATCCCGGTCAACCGCTATCGACCGAGTGCGCCGCTGCGCGTAACCCTCGACAGCATCGAGAAGATTACGCCAGAAGGCTCACCGAACGACGTGCGGCATTTGGTCCTGCGTTGGCGGCCGGGCGAGTTCTGGTGGCAGGAAGGCCAGTCGGTGGGCATTATCGCCCCGGGCCTGACGGCCAAAGGCCGCGCCCAGCCAGTGCGGCTGTTTTCCATTGCTTCGGCGCGCGGCGGTGAAGATGGTGACGGTTGTACGCTCGGTCTGACCGTCAAGCGATTTTACTGGACGGTGCCTGAAACTGGGGTGGTGATTCCGGGGCTGTGCAGCAATTATCTGTGTGATGCCCAAGTTGGCGACCAAATGCTGATGACCGGTCCGGTGGGCCGCGAAATGGTGCCGTTGGATTGGTCGGCGCCCATGCTGCTCATCGCCACCGGTACCGGCATCGCGCCGTTTCGAGCATTCCTGCAGCAACGATCACGATTGCCTGCGGCGGAACGCGGCAAGACGCTGCTGGTTTTTGGGGCGCAAACTGAGGGCGATCTCAGCTATCGCGAGTGGATGGACGACCTTGCTGTGCACGATTCAGGTCTGCAAATCGTGTATGCGCGGTCTCGCGAGGAGAAGACGGCCACTGGTAAACGGATGTATGTCCAAGATCGCCTGCGCGAGTATGGCCACCAAGCTTGGCAACTGCTGCAAGATCCGCGCGCGGTGACCTATTTGTGCGGCCTCAAGGGCATGGAAGAAGGGATCGATGACGCCCTGGCGGCGACCGCGCTGGACCATGGCGCCGATTGGCCAGCACTGCGCCAAACGCTGCTAGACGAAAAGCGTTTTCGGGTGGAAGTCTATTGAGGCCTAGGCAAATCTAAGAGGGTGTTTACATTCATTGCCGAAGCGAGCGGAAACAGGCGCCCGCAAGGCGAGGCGGAGGCGCTCTGACGACTGAGGCGCACTTGTAGTGCGTCGCAAGGAGGAAGAGGGCCGACAACAAAGCATGGCGGGGTCGATGAGTCCAGCGAACTCATCGACGGGTTACGCGCAGCAGGCGTTTGGGGGTGGGCGTCCTCTGGGGGCTGTCCTCGGGTGGCTCGATCGATCTCGGCAACACGGGAGCGGCGAGTCGGCCTTTCAGGACGCGAGCTTAGCGACCAACCAAGCCAGCAAACGGAACCAGTCCCAGAATGACTTACTCCCAGTCCCAGAATGACTTACTCCCAGTCCCAGAATGACTTACTCCCAGTCCCAGAATGACTTACTCTA